>DATBWK010000291.1:0-2661 GCA_036514835.1 Bellilinea sp. | reverse complement strand
TCCATGGCAGCTATTGGCCTGATTCCAGCCACCGCATTCCCTCTGGCGATCGGGGTCTACGCGCTGACCGGCTTTGGTATCCCCTTCACCAACGGCCCGGTATTCGCTATCATCCAGGGCACGGTTGACCCGCAGATGCAGGGCCGCGTGATCTCGCTGATTGGCAGCTTTGCCACCCTGATGATGCCCATTTCACTGGCAATCGCCGGCCCGGCTGCGGAACGTTTCGGCCTTCAGACCTGGTACCTGGTCGGTGGGATTCTGTGCGCCTTAATCGCTTTATTTAGCCTCACTTCGCGTTCTTTATTCCATATCGAGGACGGACCGCCGCAGTCCCTGACCGCCCAGTCACAACCCGCGGCGACGGCGGATTGATCGAATTGGGATAGCCTGAAAACGATCAACGGGCAAATCGCATCCGCCCCATGCAAAGCCCAACCCGTAAATACAGAACCGGGCAGACAAGAAAGTCTGTCCGGTTTTTTTATCCCGCCGGGCTTGACGCGCAGGGGTTTTTTAGCTATCGTTTAACCAAGCGAGGTAGTGATGCTCACAACCGAAGAATTATTCGCATTAATCAAGCATGGGCTGATCGAAGAAGTTCAGGCTGCTCTGATTGAGGACCCGGCCCTGGTGCATGCCCGCGAGCCGAACGGCGCCAGCGCGGTTTTGACCGCCGCCTACTACAGCCAACCGGCCATCGCCCGCCTGCTGGTCAAGTATGGCGCCAGCCTGGATCTGTTCGAAGCCGCGGCAGTTGGCAACCTGGATGCAGTGCGCCAACAGGTTTCTGCCCAGCCAGATCTGGTCAACGCGGTGGCATCAGACGGCTTTCAGCCGCTCGGATTGGCAGCCTTCTTTGGCCATCGGGATGTCGCTGAATATCTACTGCAGGCGGGAGCCGCGGTCGATTCGCCGTCGCACAACCCGCTCAAGGTAATGCCGCTGCATTCAGCTGCCGCCGGCTCCTGGACCGAGGTCGTACGGCTGCTGATCGCGCATGGAGCGCCGGTAAATGCCCGCCAGGGAGAGGATTTCGCGCCGATGCACAGTGCAGCCCAAAACGGCTCGCTGGAAATTATCACGGCTTTGCTGGAGGCCGGCGCAGACGTCAACGTCCGTGATTCCGAAGGCAAAACCCCGCTTGTTTACGCCCTGGCTGAAAATCACGAGGAAGCTGCCGCCTTGCTGCGCAAAAAAGGCGCAGTTATTTAGCTCGCTTTGCTGGAACTGGAGCATTCGCCATGACGAAACGCCGCCTTTTCACACTCCTACCGCTATTGATTTTATTACTTTTAACCGCGTGTAACCTGCCGCGGCCCAATGCCGCCACGGAAACTCCGGGCGACCCGATTGGCACGGCAGCCGCGCAGACCGTGGCTGCGCTCTCCACCCTGCTGCCGCCCAAGGTCACCATCACGCCGGCGGTCACGCACACCAGTACGCCGCAAGCAACCCTCACTACGCAGCCGCAAACCACCAGCGACGGTACGCCAGCGACACGCTGCGATGCCGGTGAATTCGTCAGCGATGTGACCATCCCGGACGGCACCAGTATGACGCCAGGCCAGGCCTTCACGAAAACCTGGCGCTTGAAAAATACCGGTTCGTGCACCTGGACCACCTCGTACCGGGTGGTGTTCGATTCGGGGGTTTCGCTGGGAGCGCCAGCCAGCTTTAACCTGCCCACCAGCGTCCCGCCGGATGCGATTGTGGATATTTCGGTGCAGATGATCGCGCCGAGCGAAGTCAAGGATTACACGAGCAACTGGAAATTGCAGAACGCCTCAGGCGTCACATTTGGCCTGGGCGAGGACGGCACCAAGAGTTTTTGGGTAAAAATCAAAGTCGAGACAGCCAATCTGCCGTTTGCGGTCACCAAAGTGGTCATTGGTGCGGATAACGCGGCTTTCAGCGGAGCCTGCCCGCACACCACTGCCTTAAACGCAGCGATCACAGCCGCGGCTGCCGGTCGGGTGACCTATTTCTGGGAGCGCTCGGACGGCACCAAAGGTGCCATGCAAGAACTGGTGTTTAATTCGTCGGGGACTCAGACGATTAACACCAGCTGGCAGTTTGGCTCCAGCTTCGATGGCACGGTCACAATTTATGTAGACAACCCAAACCATCAGTATTTCCAAAATCTTTCGGTTAAAGTGACCTGCACGTAATAGTATTCCCGTAATTCTCCGCAAATTCTTATCGTTTTCATACAAAAATCAGGAAGATTATCGGCTGACAGGCCGGCGTCTTCATGATATGATATTTTTCACAATCAGGGGCAGAACGATATTATCCCCAGATAATTTCCCAATCCCATCCAACAATTTGAGACCCATTATGCGACTGCACATTTTGCCAACCCGTACGAGCCGCGAAAACCGCAGCCTCCTGACACGCTTCCTGGTCATTGCCCTATTGCTTGCGCTGATCGGTGCATTCTTCACCGCCCAGCCAACCCGCGCCCAGGATACCACTCCGGAGGCCAACCCGGTGGTCATTTACATGTTCTGGGGCGATGGTTGCCCGCATTGCGCCCTAGCCAAACCCTTCCTGGAAACCCTGGCTGCCAACAACCCCAACGTTGATCTGCGCTTCTATGAGATTTACAACGTGGTGCAGAACCGCGAACTGTTCGAGCGCATGGGCGCCGCCTTTAAT
>DATBWK010000290.1:0-5443 GCA_036514835.1 Bellilinea sp. | reverse complement strand
TGCTTCGATTCGGGAGCCCGGCTGGGGAAGTACAATTTCATTCCCTTGTTGTAGGACTCAATGGGAGATACTTCATTGAATAAATCACCCAGACCTTCTTTTTTAAGCCGCTCAAAGGAATCGAGCTGAACTTCGATCAGGTTGGGTAGGTCAAAGACGACCGGGATGCGAGCGTACGACCGAACTGGTAAAACAGAAGACTGCATTTTTCTCTCCTGACGAGCAATTGGCAGGATAAATTGTGTCTAGGTACGACCACAGCGCGTATTAGGGCATAATACGCAAACGGTAATTATATCAAAGCGATTTGAGAAGGTCAAGAAGATAATGGAAATTGGTACCGAGAATTTATATATTTGCCTGAATATTTCATTATATCGCGATTTCGGGGAAGTGGCACGTTAGGATTATTGAAACCAATGTAGCGGCGAGCATAGCTCGCCATATGGAAAGCCCAGAAAAATACGGTGGCGGACAGTGTCCGCCACTACAAAGACCAGCCCAACGGAACTAGTCGCCCGGTCAAGACAGTTATAAAACCCAGTTGCCGGCTGCGATCGGAAGGCGCCGCATTTCGATAATCTCGCCGCGAACGCCCCCCTGCCCGTCCAGGTGAAGCAGGCCAAAGGACGGCGGCGGAAAGGTGGATGGAGTCCTGGTGGCAGAGCCGGGGTTGAAAAAGAGCACACCATCTTCCATCAAATTGACGGGATGATGGGTGTGACCAAAGATCATGACGTCATTGCCGGGCGTGGTGCGCAGCAACAGGCGTTTATAGCGCGGAAAACGATAACCAACTGTCTGGAACTTCAGCTTATCCCACCAGTAATGCCAGAAATTCCCCATACCGTGTTGCATGGCTATGCGCACCTGATTGGCAGTAAACGTACGCACCCACGGCAGAATCCCCGTAAAAGCCCAGTCGCGGTTACCGCGCACAGCGATCACCGGTGCCACCTGCGCCAACTCGGTCAAGACCCCCGGGGCGCAGATATCGCCAAGATGCAGTATCACATCCACCTGCGCCGCTTGCAGCCCAGAAATCAAGTCGGGATGCAGGCTGCGCACCCGATCCGGGATGTGTGTATCAGCGACCACCCCAATGCAGCGAGCGGTCTCCAACCCCTCAGGAAGCGGGGCAAATTGCTGCACCGAGTTTTACCCGCGCTCCGTATGGTTAAGCAGCGCCAGCACGTCCTGTATTGTTTGCTCTGTACTGCAAAATTTTACCGAATGCAGTCCTAATGCTCTGGCAGCCTCAATGTTCTTACCATAATCATCGACAAAAATCGTCTCCCCGGGCTGGGCGTCCAGGCGCTCCAGCAGCCAGTGAAAAAATTCAGGGGCGGGTTTGCGCATACCCAGTTCGGCGGAAAAGATCGTCACGTCAAAGTATGACTCAAGCGCGCCCCAGCGGCGGGTTATGTTGCTGCGGGTACCCAACCAGGCATTGCTGAGTAAACCGGTGCGGATAGAAGGCCGCAGGCTTTGAATAAAGTCAAGCAGTGCATAATCCATCCGATCGCCGGCCCAAAATTGCTGAATAAAAGCAGGACGCTCGTCCTGGGGGACGCCTAATTCGTCCAGTGCCCACTCCCAATGAACCTTATCGGGTTTGAGCCCGATCTCGGCTTGTTTGGAAGATTCGCTGGTAAAAACGACGTCGAACAGATGCTGAACGTCAATGCCATAACGCTGCGCCAACGCTTCACGCGGACCCTGGTCAAAAGTGCGCAGCAACACGCCGCCCATGTCGAATACGAGAGCTTTGATCAATATGAACCTCTGGTAATACACAACACCCCGGGAAAAGCCAATTATATGGGCTTCATCCGAGGAAGCATGGAATGGAGAAAGTATAGCATAGGGCGCAAGTGGGATTCTTTGGAATTGTCTTAAGGTTTTTGTGACCAATTGGTACCATCCCCCATTTTCTACGGTAATGGGGGATGGAAAATTCCATGACACTTGACGCGTGGAACAGGAGAAATTTAACCCTTGTTCGCTAAATCTTTGCCTTCGCGCAGCACTTTTTCGTAATAGCAGCTTTCGTATTGGACATACATGCCAGCCTTTTCATACAAGCGCAGCGCTCCGGTGAGGTTTTGAGCGTCGACGTACAGGCCAACCAGACTCTTGCCGCGTTGCTGCATATCGCGGAAGGTCATGCGCAGCAGCGCCAGACCCAGACCAAGCTTCCGCCACGGGCGGCGCACGGAGAGCGTTCCGACCCAGGCGGAATCGGTGTAACCAGCAATTGAAGTTTGGTTGATGCATACCGCGGCGACCTGATCGCCATCCAAAGCCATGTAACTGGCAGATAAGTCGTTTGCCGCATCACCCAGGATATGTGCGCTCTCACGTTTGAAGTAATCTTCAAAGGGCTCTTCGATAACGCCATAGTGATCCAAGAATGCTTCCTGCTGGGCTTGCAAGGCACGGCGCAAATCGGCTTCATTGGACTGAATATTCACCAGGGTGAAGCCGGCGGGCAGGACGGGTTCTGGGATGTCACAATCCAGTTCGATCGTCATGCGGAAAGAGGAACGGTCGTGGGTATACCCGCAACTTTCCAGAAAAGCTTTAGCACTTGGCTGGTTGGCGTAGGCGCGCTGACCCACCGTCACTTTCAGATCGGGTGGTGCATTGAGCAATACTTCGCTGGCCCGGGATTCCATCCAGTGCGTAATGGCGGTACCGGCGCCTTCTGCCTTGTGATCCGGGTGAATGCGCATAAAGCCAAACATTCGCACATGCGGCACAACGCCTGGCCAAAAATCAGCATAGGCGATGATTTTGCCTTCCGCAGAACGTACGACGCAGGTGTCGGTTTCCGGATCGGCTTCGAAGGTCTTCAAATCGTTGGCGAGTTCCTCAAGCGTCACTATGTTGTGCCCGACAAACTTGCGGTCAGAGGCATTAATAACCTCGACCACCTCTGCGTAATCTGATTCGCGGATGGGCTGGAGAGTCAAAGTTGCATTATTGGTTGTAAGGGTGTCCATATCTATTTTCCATAAAAGGGTAGATACCGCCGGAGGGTGTCTCCTGGAAGTATGATGATGTAAAGTTTCAGGCTGCCTGCAGCGCTTCCCATTCGCGGCGCAGAATGCCCATGAAAACTTCGTCATATCGCACGCCGGCTTTGAGCAAGTTGCCATGCAGGCGGCCTTCGTGCTTGAAGCCGGCCTTTTCGTAGGATTTCATACCGCGTTGGTTGAAGCTGAACACATCCAGCTGGATGCGGTTGAGATTCAACTGGGTGAATCCAAAGCGCAAAATGATTTTCATGGCGTCGGTGCCGTAGCCCTTGCCCCAAAATTCACGTACGCCAATGCCAATGCCAACCCAGGCGCTCCTAACATGCCAGTTGAAGCCTGCCAGGTTGATCATGCCAATTTTGCGGTCGTCACCCAGCGTTTGGATGGCGAAGGCATGCATCCCGCCGATTTCTTTTTCGAAAAATTCCTTCGTCAGCTTAACGTTGTAGCGGTTGGCAGCGCCGGCGTCCGCCAGGCGTTGATATTCGCTGTCCGCGTTCCATTCCTCAAACAATTTGAGATCATCCTCCAAATCAAGGGCGATCAAGCGCACCAATTGACCGGTGAGGACGGGGTTGTTCATGATTGCACCTCTACACTGTGGACTTTCCAATCCTCTTGCAAGAGTTCCATAAATACGCGGTCCCAAAGGCGTCCATCGCGGAATACGTTTTCCCGCTGACGAGCCGCTTCTTTGAAGCCGGCGGCTTCCAAAGCCTGTTTGACTTCCGGCTCGTATTCGCCGCTGGAGGTGTATAGCGAATACAGCCCAAGCTCCTCCAGGCCGTAGACCAGGGCTAATTTCAGCGCCTCGGCGTAATGGACCTGGCGCATGTCTGGTTCACCCAGATAAACCTTAAAGAATGAATAGCGGTTAAACCAGAAAATCTCTGGAAAAGTAATAATGCCAAGAAATAGACCATCCGATTTATTATGGATGCCGAACAGAAAGAAATTGTCCTTCTCGCTGCCTTTTTTTAGCTGTTCTTCCCGCATTTTCTTGACTTCGAATACCGTCAAAGGGTGGGGGACTATTTCCCAGTCGATCAAATTGGCGTAATTGGGATCGTAGCTAAAAGCGGCTTCAGCGGCGGCATCCTTTTCGGGATCATAGGCCTGCAAGATAAGATTTTCTGACTGGAATAATTGGGTTGTGAATGTCATTGTCCCTCCGGGCTGTAATGGGTTCGGTTGATAAAATGCCGGCATGTGCTGCCGGCAGTCATGGTCAGCGCCGTCAGGCAGCGCTGACCATGGGGGTTGCTATGATCTGGTGAAAATGGACCGGAGCGATGAAGCCAGATTCGCTGGACAAGATCTCGATCCATTCCAGGGTGCGGTAGAAGTTCCAGAAATCGGCGCTCATTTCCTCGTCGCCCGACAGATCGCGGACCGATGGGACCAACAACCGGCGGAACATTCCAGCTTTCATGTCCGTTTTCATTTGCTGATAGGCAGGCCGATGCGACTCGAAAGGCGAGTTTACGTCCAGGTAGACCGCAACCAGGTTGTGCTCTTCCTGGTGTTCGCGGATCAGGACCAGCCCGGTGAACAGGTTGTGCTTGGCAACACGGCTGTACGATTGATGTGCGGGTAGGTCACCCAACACGTACAGACCCAGGGCTGCTGGTTTACCGGCGCTTTCGCGATTCATATAATCGACGCGATATCCGCCAAATTTCATCATTGCCTCAAACATGGTATCCTCCATTTCAGGAGACTTTCCGGTACTAGGTAAGAAAAGAGAAGGGTTACGATCGCGCTCTGGGCGCATGACAGAATCACCATGGTAAACGGATGTCGCAGTCATATGTTTCACTCGCAAAGGTAAAGTCGGATCGAAACAGAAAAAGCCGCGGTTTTTCCTGGTTCCGCGGCATGGTTTTCATCCTGGTGAATAAAAACAAAACAGCCGCGGGTTCGGAGTACTCCCGTGGCTGCTGGTAATCTAGAAAAGCTTCAGGTTACCGAGAGACAGGCGCACTCCGAGAAGGTACAGCAGCAACTCCGCCATCAAGGGCGGTGTAGACGCTGGCAGAAGTGATAATAAAGATTTTGACCATTCTCGCGTGCTCCTTTCTTTAGGATAACAGAATAATTTTACAGATATTTACTAGACTTGTCAATAGTCTAATTCTATTTTAACCTTAAAATATTGTCAGGAGAAAGAACCAAAGTTATGGGTAAAATGGAAGCATAACAACAGAGATTTATGAAATAATTACCTCGTCATCGATTCTTTACCCTAGACTTGTTCATGCCGGTATAGAAGGAGACCCTATGATGTCCATATTATTGATCCTGGCCTTGCTTATCGCTATCATTGCTGTTATTTTTGCACTCCAAAATACCACTGCAGTCACTGTGACGTTCTTTGTCTGGCAGTTCGATCAATCCCTGGC
>DATBWK010000289.1:0-3755 GCA_036514835.1 Bellilinea sp. | reverse complement strand
GCCGCGCTGATCGGCCTGCTGGTGTCTGTACCATCCTTCAAAACTCGCGGCGACTACCTGGCGATCGTCACGCTGGCATTCAACATGATCGTCAAATCGGTCATCGAGAATATCGAAGCCATCGGCGGTCCGCGCGGTATCCCCGGTATTGCTAAGCTGACCACGCTGCCCTGGACCTTCTTCTGGACGGTCATGGCGATCCTGGTCATCCGAAATTTTGTGTACTCCAACTTTGGGCGCGGTGTGCAATCGATTCGCGAGGATGAAATTGCCAGCGACCTGATGGGCGTCAATACCAACAAGGTGAAATTGCTGGCATTTGTGCTCAGCTCATTTTTTGCCGGTGTCGCGGGAGCGCTTTTTGCTCACATTCTGCAATTCATCAGCCCCAAAGTGTTCGATATTATCAAATCAACCGATGTGCTGATCATGGTGTATCTAGGCGGAATTGGTTCGATCACAGGATCGATCCTCGGTGCTACCGTTTACACGGTTTTGCTGGAGGTCTTACGACCGTTTGGCATGTGGCGCATGGTGCTGATGCCATTGATGCTGGTACTGCTAATGATTTTCCGGCCGCGCGGCATCATGGGAATGCGCGAATTCCGTTGGTTGATCCCCGGTTTTGATCTATATGCACTCAAATACTGGCGCGCAAAGAAGGAGGTGTCAAATGGCACTCCTACGAGCTGATCACGTCACCCATTACTTTGGCGGCCTATGCGCGGTCTCCGATTTCAACCTGGAACTGGAGCAGGGTGAACTGGTAGGCATCATCGGACCGAACGGCGCTGGAAAAACCACCATTTTCAACCTGATCACCGGCGTTTATAAAGCGACCGAAGGCAGTATCCAACTTAATGGTCAGGAACTGGTTGGTAAAAAGCCGAATGCCATTACCCAGTTGGGGATCGCCCGTACTTTCCAAAACATCCGTCTGTTTAAAGATTTGACGGTGTTGGACAATGTCCGCATCGCTTACTACAACTGGTTGGAATACTCAACCTGGGAATCACTATTCCACATCGGCCGTTACCGAGCCCAGGAGGAGCTTTACACCAATAAAGCCCTCGATTTGCTGGAGTACTTCAAACTCGACATGTTTGCCGACGATCTGGCCAAAAACTTGCCGTATGGTTCGCAGCGAAGGTTGGAAATTGCCCGCGCCCTGGCTACTGGCCCTAAACTGCTTTTGCTGGACGAACCGGCAGCGGGGATGAATCCGCGCGAGATCGAACAGTTAATGGAGTTCATCTTGTGGATCCGCAAGGAATTCGGCCTTACCATCCTGCTGATCGAGCACCAAATGCGGCTGGTGATGGGTATCTGCGAACGCTTGAAGGTGTTGGATTTTGGAGCGACGATTGCGGAAGGTTTGCCCGCTGAGATCCGAGCCCATCCCAAAGTTCTTGAGGCCTATCTTGGCGAAGGAGGTGACCAATGAGTAATGGAGCCTATCTTTCTGTCCAGGATCTGAGTGTTTCTTACGGCAATATCAAGGCGGTGAAAAATATCAGCTTTGACGTGAATGAAGGTGAAATTGTTACCCTGATTGGTGCAAACGGAGCTGGAAAATCCTCTACCTTGCGAGCTATTTCCGGAATGCTTCCGTATGGCGGCCAAATCGTATTTAAAGGCACCAATCTCCGTAAAATTTCCGCGGATAAAATCGTGGGTCTGGGCATAGCCCAGGTCCCAGAAGGGCGCGGCATCTTTGGCAGCCTGACAGTTTTGGAGAACCTGAAATTGGCTACCTGGCAGCGCAAAGATAAAGCTGAAGTTGCGCGTGATTATGAACGGGTTTTTGCCATCTTCCCCCGCTTGAACGAACGTAAAGTTCAATTGGGTGGCACACTTTCCGGCGGCGAGCAGCAAATGCTGGCAGTCGGGCGGGCTTTGATGAGCCGCGGTCAGATGGTACTGTTGGATGAGCCTTCGATGGGGTTGTCCCCAGTTTTGGTACGCGAGATTTTCCGTGTCATAAAGGAAATCAATGCCAGCGGTACCACGGTGCTGTTGGTGGAGCAGAATGCCAATATGGCGCTGCGTACCGCTCAACGCGGGTATGTGTTGGAAACTGGCACCATCGTTTTCAGCGGCACCGGCGATGAACTGCTGCACGACAAACGGGTCCGCGACGCCTACCTGGGCGGGTAAAATCCACTAACTGGTGGTATAAAGAACCATCTAAATCAACGAGGGGTTTTGGATCGATTACCAAAACCCCTCTTTTTGGGGAGAATCTTTATGTCTGAAATTGATGGTGTGGTGACCTGGGCTGAAATTGATCTGGAGGCCATTCGCCAGAATGTGCGTTCGTTCAAACGTCATGTCGGTGCTGCTGTTCAGATATACGCTGTGGTCAAGGCCAATGCCTATGGTCACGGCGCTGTTCCCGTGGCTAAAGCCGCCCTGGAAGCTGGCGCTGCCCGCCTGGCGGTCCACCGGCTGACGGAGGGGATCGAGCTGAGGCAGGCTGGTCTGACCGCTCCAATATTGGTGATGGGTTATACACCGCCGGCTGGCGCGCAAACCATGGTCGAGTGGGATTTGACTCCCAGCTGCATCACGACAGAGTTCGCCCAGGCACTTTCAACGCAAGCAGCCGCCCAGGGAAAAACAATCCCGCTGCATGTCAAAGTGGATACGGGCATGAGCCGTTACGGTCTGTTTCCGGCGGAGGTTATGCCATTTCTGACCGCTATCGCGAAACTTCCCGCGGTCAGCATCGAGGGTTTGTTTACCCACTTTGCCACCGCCGACGCCAGTGATCAGACCTGGGTGCGTCAGCAAATCACAACTTTTGACCAGGTCATTGCCTCGATTCAAGCTTCGGGCATGGACATTCCAATCATACATGCCGCCAACAGCGCCACCACCATGAAACTGCCGCAAGCCCATTACAACGCCGTGCGGCCCGGGATTTCCATGTACGGCATGAATCCATCCAGTGAGTGGGAGCCGGTTTTTGATTTGCATCCAGCTTTGACTCTGAAAAGCACAGTCAGCCGGGTGCGGGAACTGCCAACTGGTGCGGGCGTGAGTTATGGACGGACATTTGTCACCAGCAGGCCGACTACCGCGGCCCTGGTGCCTGTCGGTTACGGCGATGGCTATCACCGCATATTAACCAACAAAGGCGTTGTTCTGGTTCGCGGTAAGCGTGCGCCGATCATTGGGCGGGTGTGCATGGATCAATTTGTGGTGGATGTGACCGGTATCCCCGGCGTTCAGCAGGATGACGAGGTGGTGCTGGTTGGCCGGCAGGGTGACGAGCGCATTTCGGCGGAAGAAGTTGGCCGCCTGGCAGGCTCGATCAATTATGAAGTCACCACCGGCTTGCTGCCGCGCGTGGTGCGGAAATATATCAACTAGGGCGTTGATAGATCATGTAAGTCGAATTTGCAGTTCGCCTGCGTAAGTTAAATGAATGCGCTACAAGTAGGTCAAGCTGTCGTCTTGCCCGCGCAAACGAACAGTTTGCGCCACATGTAGGGCGAATTTTTAATTCGCCTGCGCAGTCTAAATGAATGCACTACAAGTAGGGCAAGCTGTCAGCTTACCCGCGCAAACTACCGGTTTGCGCCAGAAGTAGGGCGAATTTTCAATTCGCCTGCGCAAACTAACAGTTTGCGCTACGAAAGAGCGGGCAACGGGATTCGAATAATATCCCCTTCCGGGGACCCGTGCATACTATTTGCTGAGCGGGCAACGGGATTCGAATAATATCCCCTTCCGGGGACCCGTGCATACTA
>DATBWK010000288.1:0-2416 GCA_036514835.1 Bellilinea sp. | reverse complement strand
CTGCTCCAGACACCAATATCGAGCGATTCAGCGTACTCGCCAACAGGGTCAGTGCCGCATAAACGCCAAAATAGACCAGCAGCAGGCCATTCAACGCCAGCCAACCGCCAACCGGCAGTGCCTCGAACAGCAGCAGGGTGTAATAATACCCGGCAACTGCCGCCAGAATCATCCCGGCCAGGAAGCTGATCCCCAGTGCGACCGGCTTGGCCAAAATAAAGGCAGTGCGGTCGAGCGGTTTAGCCAGCATCATGGCAGCTGTGCCTTTGTCCTTTTCCTGCGACACCATCCCCATGCCCATCAAAACCGCCAGAATCAACCCAAATTGGGTCATATTCTTGATGTATTGGGTCACTGCATCCACCACTGTCGGCGGCGGAATGATGAGGGCGATTTGCTCGCCGCCCGGCACCGCTTTGATGATCTCAGGCGTGAACTTCGCCAGCAAGGGCGACATCAACCCGAATAGTACAAATACCAGGCAAACGATCAGCAGCCGGTGTGTGCGGCGTTGTTCCAGCCATTCTTTGGCAAGCGCGGTGATCATGATTGCCTCTCTTCCTTCCCGTTGGCGACAATCCGCAGAAAAACGTTCTCCAGTGAGGGTTTGACCTGCTCGTAGTGCGTCACCACCAGCCCGGCAGCTACCGCCAGCTTGAGTAACTCCCGCTGTGCGGTCGCCAGATCGTTGACCGTTACCGTCAGACGCCGGTTATCCACCTCCACCGCCGTGGTCCAGGCCATCTGGCGTACTTCCGCGGCCAAATTAGCCAGTTGATCTACTCCGTCAACCTCCAACGCCAGCATGGGAATGGCATAACGGGTGATTAAAGCCTCCCGTGGAGCATTGATGACCAATTGACCGTGGTCAATGATGGCCACCGTGTCGCAAATCCGTTCCACGTCCGCCAGAATGTGCGTCGACATAAACACGGTACATTGGCCGCGCAGCCCCTCGATCAGGCTTAACACTTCCTTACGGCCGGCGGGATCCAACGCTGAAGCTGGTTCATCCAGCAGCAGCACCTTCGGTCGGTGTATCAATGCCTGCGCCAGTCCTAAGCGCTGCTTCATACCGCGTGAATAGCCGCCCACCCGGCGTTTACCCGCCTCGGTCAGACCTGCCAACTCGAGCAACTCGCCTACCCGGCGTTTACGTTCGGGTTGGGCGATCCCGTGGATCTGACAAAAGGTGTCCAGGGCTTCCATACCGGTCATCCAGGGATAAAAGGCAGGATCTTCCGGTAGGTACCCAATTCGGGCCGGAATCTCGGCTGATTTTCCAACCTCCAGCCCATCCAGCCAGGCATGGCCGCCATCGGCGTGCGCCAGACCGGTCAAGATGCGCAGTGTGGTGGTCTTCCCCGCCCCATTTGGGCCAAGAAATCCGAAAACTGCTCCGGCTTCGACGGACAGGGTAAGGCCGTCCAGCGCGCGGAACTTGCCAAATGATTTGGTCAGGCCTTCAATTTGGATGGCATTCATGATTCTTCCCGGCCCGCCAGCAAGTAGACCACCGGCCCGATGATTTGCACCAGGACAATGAGGATCGCCCACATCCATTTGGGACCTTTTGTCCGTTCGCGCCGGATCAAATCCACCAACGCAAAGATCATCAACCCCAGTTCGATAAGGATTACGGGCAACAAAAACGGTATAAACGGCTTGATTGTTTCCATCTGATATTCCTCCTAACGGCTCACGCAGGTGCTCACTAACCGCAAATGTGTCTGACGTACGAAATTATTCTGTATCTTTAGGTTTCAATGCCTGCGCCTGCGCCAGCGATACCAATCCGCTGATACCGCCCAGATTCATCGTGTCCACCGCGCTCGAAGGCACAATCACCAGCGCGCCTTTTTCCTTCAAGCCTTCGAACAACATATTCATGGC
This sequence comes from Bellilinea sp., assembly GCA_036514835.1. Taxonomy (GTDB): domain Bacteria; phylum Chloroflexota; class Anaerolineae; order Anaerolineales; family Anaerolineaceae; genus Bellilinea. The sequence continues at coordinate 523 of DATBWK010000288.1, read as the reverse complement.
ACGCAGATGCAGGGCCGTTGGGTTATTCTGATAGGCTATGGATGCTTCGGCGAAGCTGTGAGCGATCTGCATTTCCGATTCTCCCAGTATGACGCGCGCCTGACGTTCGCGTTCAGCCTGCGCCTGGCGGCTCATGGCATCTTCCAGATCCTGCGGGATAATCACATCGCGGATTTCCACTGACTGTACCGTGATTCCCCAGGGCGTGGTGCGTTCGTCGATAATCCTTTGGAGTTCTGTATCCATCTTCGCCCGCCCAATCAGGATTTCCGCCAACGCTTTTTGGCCAATCACCTCGCGCAGAGCGGTTTGAGCCGCCCAGGCAATCGCTGATCGATAATCAGCTACTTCCAGTGCTGCCTTTTCCGCATCCCATACCACCCAGAATAGCACCGCATCCACATCCACCGGCACGGTATCGCTCGTAAGGGTTTTTTCGGCGCTGAACGGGGTGACCATTACCCGATGATCGATCCAGGACGATACTGAGTCCAGCAGCGGCAGCAGCATGAATACGCCCGGC
>DATBWK010000287.1:0-3909 GCA_036514835.1 Bellilinea sp. | reverse complement strand
TTCCTGGGTGGCATAGGCCGTGGAGGACAGCGCATCCGAGGCAAACACCGCCAGACCGATGGCTTTGCCAATGGTCTGGTGCGGAGCATCCGCTGTTTGCAGCGGGCGTCCAATTAACCACTGATGCCATCCTTTCCGCGGCGAATGTTGAACGTCCTGTTCAATTACCGTTGTTCCTAAATTACTATCTAAACGCATTGCTATGGTACCTTTCCAATAATTCAACCCGGGAATCGATCATCAACCCCGGTCACAATGATTTCAGATTACCGGCGTACGATCTGGCTCCAGAACCAGACAGCGCCAAACTCGATTATTAAAATAACAGCCAGGACCAGTTTATGGGCAAAGCCTGGGAAAGCCAGGTCAGCCTGCAGTTCCAGCAGCGTAAATCCAGTCACAATGGCAATTGCACCAAGCCAAAAGAGCAGTCCCCGCATCCAACTTTTCAATATGGTACGCTGCGGGTGATAAAAACCATCCGCCGTAACCACTGAATTGGGTAGGTGCAGCCTCAAATAATCCGCGGTTGGCTGAGTTTTGAAGAGTCCCAGCGCGACCGTTTGTTCGGTGTGGCACACGATCGTATCGCCCGGGCGCAAGACCTGCTGCAGCTTTTCGAACCAGCGTTGCGTCGGAGTTTGAATGGATCCGGCTTTGACGAGATTGGACTCGGTGACCGCCTTCATGGTGGCAATGCCGCGCGCTACCGACAACCCATGGTCTGGGTCGTCCAGCAGCGTCAGGTACAGCACGTCTTTTTGGGCACGGCTGGCCATCCAGTGAACTTTTTGGGCAAAATCCAGATCGCCTACCAGGCTTTCCGGCAGCAGCACGATCAAACGTAAATTTTGTTCATGTTCTAAATTCATACAACGCTCCTTTAACTTCAAAGGAGAGTTTATTCCAGCAGCATAAAGCCGTCACAAAAATGCCGGCAATGTTATAAAGAAATAATAAAGATTATTCGCTGGCTTTGAAGCGGTACCCGACGCCCGGTTCGGTTAACAGAATTTGCGGTTCGTCCGGGTTCTGTTCCAACTTTTTGCGCAATTGACCGATGTACACCCGCAGGTATTCGACATGGTCGTAATCCTCAAAACCCCATACCTGCGTCAGAATGGCCTGGTGGGTTAACACCCGGTCGGCGTGAGCTGCCAGATAGGCCAATAATTTAAATTCTGTAGCCGTCAGCCGGATCTCTTCTCCGCGCAGGGTGACCAGGTGGCGCGCCAGGTCCACTATCACCGTACCGGCCTTGATCAGACTGCCTTTGTTGCCAAGAGTCTTTTCCGAATGGCGCAGCGCCACTCGAATGCGCGCCAGCAGTTCCTCGATGCCGAATGGTTTGGTCAAATAATCATCCGCGCCGCGATCCAATGCCGCCACTTTGTCCTTTTCGCTGTCGCGCACCGAAAGCACAATGATCGGCACCTGCGACCACTCGCGGATCGATTCAGCCACCGCGATCCCATCCATATCCGGCAGGGTCAGGTCAAGGATGATCAAATCCGGCGGCTGCGCCACTGCCATGGCAATGCCCTGCTCGCCGGTCACCGCCGAGGTGACCCGGAAGTGATTGGCAGCCAGAATGGTTTTGAGCGCGCGCAGAATTTGCGGCTCGTCGTCGATCAGCAGGATGGCCGGGTCTTTATCCATTTTCGATCTCCCGCGGCGAATCCGGCAGCGCGCCGTCCAGTGTCAGCGGCAAAGTGAAATGGAAAACAAAACGGTCCGGCTCATTGGTAGCCCAGATTCTACCGCCGTGGGCTTCGATGATGCCCTTGCAAATGGAAAGGCCTAAACCGGTGCCGGTGACTTTATCCGCCTCGGTGATGCGGTGAAATTTCTCGAAAATTGCTTCCAAATGTTCCTCGGGAACCTGCGGACTTTGATTGGCAACCTGCGTGTGCAGCCCTCCGTCATCAGCCGCGGCTGTAATTTCGATGCGTGTTCCCATTCTGGCATATTTGATGCTGTTGCTCAGCAGGTTGGTAAATACCTGTTCCATCATGACATAGTCGGTTGGCACCAGAGGCAGGTCAGCCGGCAGTTCGATCACCAGGTGGTGCTCCTGCAGCTGGCTGCGCATTTTACGGGCTACCCCCCACACGATCTCGCTCATGGCGTTCCAGGTGCGGTGCGGTTTGAGCGCCCCCGACTCGATGCGCGACATATCCAGCAGGTTGCCCACCAGCAGGTTAAGATGGTCGGTTTCCTCTTCAATGGTCGCCAGCAGTTCGTTTCGTTCCGGCGCGTTCCAATCCACCGTCTGGCTGCGCAGGCTGGAAACCGAGGCTTTGATGGCGGAAAGCGGGGTGCGCAGTTCATGGGAGACCGAGTTGAGCAATGACGATTTGAGTTTGTCGCTCTCTTCGAGCAAGCGGGAACGTTTTTCGCCGCGCGCCAAACGGATGCGCTCGATTGCCAACGCACCCTGGCTGGTGAATGCACTTAATAAACGCTGTTCCTCGCGCGAAAGTTGACCGCCGGATAACCACAGGCACAATTCGCCCTCATGCTCGCGGGCGGTGTCCAGACGGACGCGTGAACTCGGTTCACCAATTGCCACGGCTGATTCGATCGACCGGGCGGCTGCCGAAGCCTCGTCTTTCTTTTCCAGCGTAGTCACTTCGACCTGGGTACAGTCGAAGGTTTCGCGGGTTTGGTCCGCCAGCACCTGTGCCACGGATTGTACATCCTGCAAGCGCGCCAGCGCTGAGATTAATTCGTACATGCGGGTGGCTTCCCACTCGCGGCTGCGCGCCAGGCGTTCTCCCTGCCGCGCCTGTCCGATCAATTGGGCCAGTACCACCGCCACAATCAGAAAAATGGTCAGTAGGATCAAATCCTGATTGGCGTGTACCTGCAGCGTATGCAGCGGTTCGAGGTAAAAATAGTTGAAGGTCAGGAAGGCCAGAAAAGCAGCCAGAATCCCGGGACCCAGTCCCCACAATACAGTGCTGAGCATCACCGGCAGCAGGTAGATCAGCACGATAACCTGATTGGCTAATTCAGGCTTGAAAGCCTGCATCAGGAACGTGAGCGCAGCGATGGTTAAAATGGCAGCCAAAAAGCGCAGCAGCAGATTGAGGAATTTATTTTGGATGAGATTCGGCAAGATTCGCATGGATGGTTGATCTGATTCTAACCCCACTCGCGGTTTATGAGGATGCCCTGCGAGCATCTTTCCTTGACCAAACAGCCGTTGTCGGCTAAAATCCAGGCATTCCAGGCGACGTGGCCAAGTGGCAAGGCAAGGGTCTGCAAAACCCTGATCACGGGTTCAAATCCCGTCGTCGCCTCTAAAAGAGTAGCGTAAATTTTCAATTTGCGCAGACAGGCTGGAAGCCTGTCCCATTCACCGCATCTCTGGTAACCCCAGACGTGCGGATCACGGGTTTCCCCATCGAGGGGACTACGCCATCCCATCGTCGCCTATGAGCATTTATGTAGCGCAAGCTGTTAGCTTGCGCGGACAAGCTAACAGCTTGTCCTACATAAGGCGTGAGCCTCGCGAATTTTGCGTCCCCGCCCACAGGGCGATCTGCCTGATTTTTAGGTCCATTGCCAGTGGGTGTAGGGTGATCGAGCGAAGCGAGTGGGAGAAGCTTGCGCGGACATGCTAATACCGCAAGGGTACGCGAAAACCGCGCAGCTTGTCCCACATCTACCGTTTCGTCGTTACCTCAAGATTTTATGTAGCGCAAGCTGTTAGCTTGCGCGGACAAGCTGATACCGCAAGGGTACGCGAAAACCGCGCTGCTTGTCCTACATAAGGCGTAAGCCTCGCGAATTATTGTCTCCTCGAGCGAAGCGAGCGGGAGAAGCTTGCGCGGACATGCTAATACCGCAAGGGTACGCGAAAACCGCGCAGCTTGTCCCACATCTACCGTTTCGTCGTTACCT
>DATBWK010000286.1:0-10210 GCA_036514835.1 Bellilinea sp. | reverse complement strand
CGGAAAGCCGCTGCAGGGAGCCATTATCAAACACCAGCTGCGTGCCGTCCCAGATTTGAATGCGAATATTATCCTTCTTGCCATCCTGCACCCAAACGATGTAGCGGAAGTCTGGGCTGCTGTTGGCCGTGCCGGAACCGGTGAAGATGGCTTTATTTCCATTTGGGCTGACCCACAACCAGTCCACACTGGAACTGTAGAATTCAAAGCCGGCGTTTTCAAGAATCAAGCTGAAACTACCCTGCGGGATCAAATCTTCCTTCTTGTATTTCACATCCAGAGCAAACTGCGCTTTTCCGCTCCAGGCTGGTTCATAGAAGTAGGAGCCAGCTGCAGCAGGAACCCAGCCGCTGCCGGTGGTAAAGCCGACGGCGGAAGGATAAGGCGTGTTCTGGAGATCAAGGCCGACGATCACCGGGTCGTGGTCCGATACGCGGAACATGTCAGGAGCGTAAAGGGAAATCACCTGACCGGCCGATTTGAAATTGGTGTTGTAATCCAGCACGCCTGGCTCATCCGCATTGATGTGGAATTCAGTCACGGCTGTGATCTGCGGTACCAGTGATCCAGAAGCCATAGCGTAGTCCAGATAGCCCCACTGTCCGTCGAAGACATAGGAGTAGGCATCCGGTCCGAGGAACAACTCAAGCAGGTTGGTGAAGCCGGCATTTTTCAATGCGGTAACCGGGTCCTCCATGGCGTAGGAGTTCAAGTCGCCCAGAATTAAGACGTCGGTCTCGCCCGTGAGCGTTGGGTCCGAAGCCAGCCAGGCAGCCTGTTCGATGGCGGCATTGGTGCGTACAATATTGCAGTTCCCCTGTCCGTCGCCAGCGTCTGGATCGTCGCAGGCGCTGCCTTTGCTCTTCAGATGGTTGACTACCGCGGTGAAACGTGCGCCGTTCGAGTTTTGCTGGAAGGTCTGCGCCAACGCCGGGCGGGAGCGCGGAGCGCTATCTCCGCCGTTGACGAAGGCTACACTATTGAGCGCCGCGGTGACGCCTACCGGTGTAACCAGGGCAGGTTGATAGAGTATTCCGACCTTGATGGCGTCTGTGCCGAGCGCATTGATCTGCCCGGTGTTCGCATCCACGTTGATGAAAGCGTAGGTGCCTGGAGTGGTGGCAGCATTCAGTTGATCCACAAGATGTTGAATGGCGCTGTCGGGTCCGTAACCGTCATTTTCGATCTCGTTGACGCCAGTCACAGCCGTGTCCATCGCCAGAATGGCTGCCACGGTCTTGGGATACTGGCGGTCAAACTCGGATTGGGTATCCGCACCGCGGCAGTCGGTCGCGGCTCCACCGACACCGTTCGTACAATTGTCTACTCGGTCAGGGTCTCCGTCAAAAGTGTTGAAGTAGTTCAGCAGGTTGAGGGCGCCGACCTGAAGCGTGCCGCTGACATCCTCTACCTCGGTTGGGCGCGGGTTGGTCGCTTCAAAGTTGACGTAGCCGTTCAGAGCATTAATCGGACGCACACGGTAAGCGTTACCGCTGGCGGAGTTACCCGCCCAGGTGAAGGTCATCACCCCAACGATGCCGGTAGCAGTATCGCCGCCGCGCAGCGTGTTGCTGGCAGAAAGCGGCTGCCCGCCGCGCGCAAATACAATGGGGTCAAGGTTCGAATCCTGCGAGTCATCGTCCAGGATAATTTTGTTGAGGTTATTAGCAACCTGCAAGGCATTCGCATCCGTGCCTGGAGCCGCCACGCTGGAGGGCTGTTGCAGGCGGGCGTCCGCCGAGAGCACCACCTGGCCAAAGCGGCCCAGCTGGAAGTGCTCGGTGACGTACATAGTCTGCGGCAGGGTCACCAACATGCCTTCATATTGCTCCAGGAACGTGAGGCTGGCTACCGGGAAAGTTACTTCGACCGGGTCAACGCTGCCGGTACCGCAGTTCACAACATTACTGGATGTTACTTGCGACTGTCCCTGGTTCTCACCGGCGGTACCAGTGACGCGAACCACATCCCCGGGGACGACCCGGTTGGAGTTGTCAGACTCAAACACAAATATGCCGTCCGAGGTGGCTGGATCGCCGTCACCAGTTGGGTCTTGCAGGTAGAAACCGCGCAGCGCAGGCGAAGCGCCTTCGTAATCGCCAACCACAACACCCTGGGTGGTGACTGTGCCGGTGATTGCAGCGGCACCTCCCGATCCCTGAATGCCGTAAACGGGCGTGTAGCTCACCAGACATACATCCAGTGCGTCGAATGAAAAGGAATAATCTGCCGTCATAGCATCCGGCGGATCGTATGGATCCTTATCAGTTACGGCTGCTGCCAGCACCGAGACTGTGCAGGTTTCGAGGGTGAAATCCACATCTGGATTAAGGGTAAAGGACACTGGTCCGCCGGTAACACTGGCAGTATGTGTACCACTGGTACCGCAGCTAATTATGAACCACTCGCCGCTGACATTCACCGCCTCGTTGAAGGTGATCGTTATGTCGGAGGCAATACCGACGTCAACCGCACTGTTCGTAGGAGTAGTGGACACAACCGTCGGTGTCGTTTCAGGGAGAAGTGTATTGCGGGGGTTTGGTGCTCCGACCATAAAGTCTACTGAATTGTTATCTGTATCTTGAGCACCGTTTTGTACCCGTAGAATTGCAGTGGAACTGGTTGTAGCGGGTGCAGGTGCCCCTTCGAAGAAATTGGCCCCATCCCAACCAACGAGATCGACGATTTGTGCCAAAGCGGCTGGAGGACATGGGGTTGACCCCCCATTGCAGCCCAGGGAGTTTGTTGTGTTAACCAATGCCACTTTCCCACCAGTCCCGCTCATGTTAATCGCTGTATCATCGATGATATCTGGGGTGGGAAGCGGTGCAATAACAGCCGATCCGGCAGCCTCTTGTATGAGAAAGTATTGACCAGGCCCAATAATGCCGGAAAGCGGGGTAATTTGTCCGGTGTTTGCGCCAAAATTTCCGGTGCCGGTGGCACTGGCATATTGGATTGACCAGCCGGCCAGTGAGACTGGTGAAGTACCTCGGTTATACAACTCCACAAAATCATTGGTGTATACCCCGCCAGAATTTCCTCCACCACCGTAAACCTGACTGATAACAATATCCGGGGATACTGCCTCCACGGTTTTTACACCTGGCAGTGCCAGCGCTAAACTGATTACCAGCACAAAGACCATCATCACATTCCAGAACCGAACCGATAGTTTCATCTTACTCTGTCCTCCTGGTTGTAAAAGAAGCGGATATGAAATTGATGTTCCCCCGGAAACGGTCTGGCAGGCGGGTGTGGTTAACATTCCCCCGACCCGTTATCCTCCCTTCAACTATCCTAATTCTAGCATTAATGAGTCAATATTTCATCTCGTGTAGCCATGCAATCCTTCCTCGCCTTATCCTCCAAACTGTGATAAGATGCGCCTTACCATGATCGAAGACTACCAGGAGATCCAGACCGCTGAGGTCGAACCGGCAGAACAGCCGGAAACCCCGCCGCAAAACACATTTGGCAGCCTGCTTTCGGAAGCCTTCAAAACCCTGCTTTTGGCCCTGGTGTTGTATTTCGCCATCAGCGCCGTGACCGACCGGGTGCGGGTGGAAAATGTAAGTATGCAGCCCACTTTATATGAAGGCGAGCTGCTGGTAGTCTCCAAGCTAGCCTATCAATTCGGCGAACCGCACCGCGGGGACATTATTGTCTTTCATCACACGACCGAGCCGCCGGAAGATTACATCAAACGGGTCATCGGGCTGCCAGGCGACACGGTGTCCGTTTTCCGCGGGCAGGTTAGCGTCAACGATCAGCTTTTGAATGAGCCTTACCTGGCTTCACTGCCAGCCTACGATGGCGTGTGGGAGGTGCCCGCGGACAGCCTGTTTGTACTTGGCGACAACCGCAATCGCTCCTCGGATTCACACATTTGGGGTTCTGTACCCCTGGAATCGGTTGTCGGGCGGGCGGTGGTCATTTACTGGCCGCTCAGCAGCCTTCGCATTCTCAGCCATGATGATATCGCCCAGGCTTACCCCTGATTACGGCGAATTACCGATAAAATATCACCCCTTATTGGTATCACCATTAATGGCGGAAAAACGGATCAAGTTTATTGATGAGATATAGTTCTGCTTTCCGCGCCAAAAAACGCTGGCGCTTTATTATTCCGATTTTTGCGGCCCTTTTGGTGATTACCGGCGCGCTAGCTACCCAGCTGCCGGGGATTAAACCGCGTCTGGCCTGGCGGGTCGAAATTGCTGATGCCTACCTGCGCGGTATCATCAATCCGGTCGAGCAAATGCCGGTGCCGCGGACGGTTCAGGCAGCGGTGGATGCAGCCACCCCTACGCCGCGCCCCACCGCCACCCCTGATCCGGCAACGGCTACCCCCACCCCGGAAATTTCACCGACTCCTACCCCGACCCCAACTCCACTGCCGCCGTCAGCTAAATTGGAACCTGCCGCCTACGAAAAACAGGACATGAACAACTGCGGCCCGGCTACTCTGACCATGTTCCTGCGCATGTATGGCTGGGAGGGCGATCAGTTCGCCATTTCCGATTTAATCAAGCCCATTCCGCAGGACCGCAACGTCAACGTCGATGAGCTGTTCAATTACACCCTGCACAACGTCCCCTTCCTGACCACTGGCTTTCGCGTCGGCGGTACGGTCGAGACCCTCAAGGCCTTTATTGCTGCCGGATTGCCGATTATGATCGAAGAAGGCTTTACCATGGCCGAAAGTTATTGGCCAAACGATGATCGCTGGTCTGGTCATTACCTGCTCCTAACCGCCTACGACGACGAACGCCAGGTGTTTACCACTCAAGATTCATGGCTGGGCGAGAACGTGGTCGTCAGCTACACCGACCTGGACAAACGCTGGCAGACCTTCAACCGGGTGTATTTCTTCGCTTACCGCCCCGAGCAGGAACAAACCATCCGATCTATTTTGGGTGAAAATTGGGATGAAGACGCCAACCGCCGTCTGGCCCTTGAAACTGCCCGCCTTGAGACCGAAGAAAACCAGCGCAATCCGTTCGCCTGGTTTAACCTTGGTTCGAACATGATTTATTTTGACCGCTACGCTGAAGCCGCTCAGGCCTATGATGAGGCTCGCTTGCACGGTCTGCCGCAGCGCATGCTGCGCTACCAGTTTGGTCCCTTCTTTGCCTATTTCAATACCAACCGCACCGAAGACCTGCTCGAGCTGGCGGAATATGCCCTGAAGATCACGCCAAATTCGGAAGAGGCGCTGCTGTGGCGCGGTTGGGGCCTGTACCGCTCCGGAGATAAGCTGAAAGCTGCCGAGGACTTCCTGGCTGCGCTGGAAGCTCACCCTGGCTATTTTGATGCAGAATACGCCCTGGAATTCGTAAGAACGAATTAAGCATTTTCTTCGCAGCCGTGAGGCGGCAGCAGCCGTCTCCATCGATCAACATCTCCATTAGCCTTGCCTCCGGCAGAGCGAAAGACCATTTCGCTACATTCTTTTCCCCATTCGCATCGGTGCTGCCCCGCATTCCATTCTGTGGTTTAATTACATCCATGGAATCTTCTGCGCATGAATAACAACCGCATCGTCCTCTCCATTGTCATCATATTGGCTGTAGCCTGCGCCTGCCTGGCTGCGATTCTGGCTGTCTCTGGCGGCGTATACCTGGTAGCCGGAGACTGGCTCAACGGCCTGTTCCCCTCCTCAACGCCGACTGCCGCTTCGCCTCCCCCGACGCCCTTCCCCGCAACGCCCACCCCGATTCCCGCACCGCTCAGCGCCACGCCTACCCCCGCAAGTCAGTCTTCTGCGCCGCTGCCCGCTGAGGTTGCGCGCCAGATGGATCAAATCGAAGACGAGGTGGCGCGCGTCCGTGGGTTGGACCCGCCTGCCTCCGTCAACCGCAACCTGCTGACCACGGAAGAGTTACGCCAGCAAGTGGAGTCGGACTTCTTCAAGGACTACAATCCCCAGGACGTCGAAGATGATATGCGCGTCCTCACTTCGCTGGGACTGATCGAACCTGGTTACGATCTATACAGCCTTTATCTGGATTTATACACCGAGCAAATTGCCGGCTATTACGATCTTGAAACCGATGAAATGTTCGTGGTGCTCGACCAGGATTTCAAAGGTCCGCAGCGTTCCACCTATGCCCACGAATACACTCACGCCCTGCAGGAAACCAATCACGACGTGCGTGACGGCATGAATTACACAGAAGAATACTGTGAAACCGACAGCGAGTACTGCGCCGCCCTGCAGGCGTTGATCGAAGGTGATGCCTCCCTCACTGAACAGTCCTGGCTCTACCTCTACGGTACCGATCAGGATCGTCAGGAGATCGATGAGTATTACCAAAATAACGATCTCTCGGTCTTCGACTCGGCTCCCGCCTTCCTGCAGGAGGATTTCATCTTCCCCTACCTGCAGGGCGTCGACTTTGCTCTGGCGTTATTCGAAAGAGGCGGTTTCGCCCAGATCGACCAGGCCTACACCGATCCGCCAGTTTCCACCGAACAGATCCTGCATCCCGAGCGATACCCGGACGATAAACCGGTTCCAGTCACCCTGCCGGACCTCACCAACACGCTGGGCCGCGAACTGCGCGAGATCGACCGCGGCGTGATGGGTGAATGGTACACCTACCTTATCCTGGCACGCGGCGCAGACGCCGCCTTCCAGCTGGCAGATGATGCTGCGGAACCCGCGGCGGAAGGCTGGGGCGGCGACGCCTATGTGGTTTACTGGGATGAAGCAGCCGGCCAACCGCTGGTGGTGTTGTTGACCACCTGGGAAACGACCGCCGAAGCCGACGAATTCTCCGCGGCTTTCCGGGATTACGCTGCCGCTCGTTGGGGCGATCCACAGCCTGGCGCTGACTCCAACCAATCGACCTGGGAATCCACAGTTGACGGCGCCTCGGTCTTTGTACAATCCGGCAAGGAAACGATCTGGGTGATCGCGCCCTCCGCTGACGACGCTCAACTGTTACTGGAATCATTGTCACTCTCAGAAGCTGTCGGGGCGCGCTAAAGTGGCCCTGGATCTCGAACGGATCGCCGCCATTTGTTTCGATGTGGACGGCACATTAAGCGATACCGACGACCTGTGGGTGCACCGGATGCAGCGGATATTAATTCCGCTGCGGGATTTGTTGCCAGGCCGCCAGACTCTGCGCACTGCCCGCTGGCTGGTAATGGGTCTGGAGACCCCGGGTAACCTGGGTTACGAGGTACTCGACCGCCTGCATTTGGACGACGAGGCTGGCCGGTTGATCAATGCACTTACCCGCCGGGATAAAGACGCGGTGCGGCGCATGGCGGTCATTCAGGGTGTGTCGCCCATGTTGGCAGCGCTGCAGGCCAGATACCCGCTGGCGATTGTCAGTGCCCGCGGAGAACAGTCCACGCTGCACTTCCTCGAGGAGTTCGATCTGCTGCCAAGGTTTGGCGCCATTGCCACCGCCCTCACCAGCCGCCACACTAAACCCTTCCCTGACCCTATTTTATGGGCTGCCGGACGTTTGAACGTGCCTGCCGAGCACTGCCTGATGGTCGGGGATACCACGGTCGATATTCGCGCCGGCAAAGCAGCCGGTGCTCAGACGGTCGGCGTGCTGTGCGGCTTCGGATCGGAGCGCGAATTACGCCGGGCTGGCGCAGATTTGATCCTGCCAACCACCGCTCAACTGGATGAAGTATTATTAGGCCGGAATTAATCTCTCGGCGTCGAAGAGGGCAGCATTGAAGCAGTCGAATCTGGCTGTCTACATCAAAATATTGCTGGCGGTGGCTTTCTGGGGCGCGTCTTTCGTCGGGACCAAAATCGCGCTGCAGGATGCCCACCCGGTGACGGTGGTATGGGTGCGTTTTGGCATTGGCGTGCTGGTATTAGGCGCAGCGGTGATCGGGCGCCGGCAGTTCAGGCTGCCCCCGCTGCGCGACCTTGGTTATTTTGCCCTCATCGGTTTGATCGGCATCACCTGGCACCAATGGCTGCAATCTACTGCCCTGTTGACCGCCCAGGCTACCACCTCAGCCTGGATCGTAGCCTCGACGCCCATTTTTATGGCACTTTTGGGCTGGATTTTCTACAAAGAAACCCTCAGTCTGCTGCGCGTGGCGGGAATAATTATCGCTGCCTTCGGTGTGCTGCTGGTGGTGACCAAAGGCAACCTGCAGGCCCTCTCGTTGGGTCAATTTGGCACCCGAGGCGATCTGCTGATGCTGATCAGCTCGCCGAACTGGGCGGTTTTTTCCGCCCTTTCCCGCAAAGGGCTGCAGCGCTATCCGGCTGCCTTGATGATGCTGTACGTCATGTCGTTTGGCTGGTTGTTCACCAGCGCGCTGTTCTTCGCGGGACCTGGGCTGGCCGATCTGGCCAGTTTCACGGTCAATGGCTGGACAGCCGTTCTCTATCTGGGTATTGCCTGTTCCGGATTGGCCTATATTTTCTGGTACGACGGATTACAGGCGCTGCCTTCAGCGCACGTTGGCGTATTTTTATATATCGAACCGCTGGTGACCGTGGTGGTCGCTGCGTTCTTGTTAGCGGAGCCGATTTTTTTGGCTGCCCTGGCAGGCGGCGCTGTTATTCTGCTGGGAGTGTGGCTGGTAAATCGACGGGCGTGAGGCGCGGCCAATCCAGCAGCATAACCTCGATCAGCAGGCGCGGATTGACGTTGAGGTCGATGTCCTCGAGAGCATCCTCCAACGCAGCCGCGCAGCGGCGGGCCGTCTCAAAATCCAGTTGAGCCGCGGCACCGTTGAGCATCTCGGCATAATCCAAATTGGTGAGCGGGGCATTCGCTCTGGCGGTCAGCAGCATCAAATCGCGCCAGTAGGTCAGCCAGGTGCGCATCCCGGCGCGCAGGCGGTTTTTATCTTTGGCCAGCTTCTCCGCCAGGTTGAAACGTTCGATGATTCCGCCGCTCATGGCAGTTTGCAGCTGCTCCAGCCACTGTTTGCGCTCATCGTGAATATCTTTATCCCCCGCCAATTGCAGCGCCAGTCCCGGGCGTCCGCCGGCGATGTGCGCCAGCACGGAGGCATCCTGCGCCGTGATAGCCGGGTTGGCTTGCAGCGCCGCGGCCAGGGTTACGATTTTCATCGGACGCAGCCGCAGCACTTCGCAGCGGGAGGTGATAGTTGGCAGCAGGTTATCCGGCGAGTCGGCGGTCAGCAGCAGGATGGCTTTTTCCGGCGCTTCCTCCAGCGTTTTGAGCAGTGCGTTTTGCGCACCGGCGGTGGCTTTTTCGAATCCCGGCAGCAGTGCCACCCGGTAGCGCGCCTGATATGGAGCAAGTGCCAGCACCCGCTGTAACTCGCGCACCTGCTCAACCTTGATGTTTTGGGCATCCTCGGCAATCTGAATCACATGCAGGTCCGGCTGCTGCATACGCCAGGTTTGTTCGCACATTCGACATTGACCGCATGCCTGGCCAGGCGCGGGCGGCTGCAGGCAGTTGAGCGCCTGCACAAAGCGTAATGCCAGGCTGCGCCGGCCTACCCCGGGCGGCCCGCAGAACAGGTAGGCATGCCGCACACTGCCGTGCACAATGTGTTTGGCGAGCAGCTCGGCTGCCCAGTCATGTCCAAGAATTGACCAACTCATCGCAGCTATTTTAGCTTATAAACTTGCCGCAGACCATAATAAAATGGTCTCTTCACCCCAGAAACGGGGCCCACAGAATTTGTTCGATAAGAGGTATTTTAGTTTAAAACCCAAAGGACGCTAAGAACGCGAAGAAAACCAGTTATTATTCAAAATCTCTTCGCTTTTTACCTGTGTTCTCGCGAACTGTCCGGTATTTGGACCCCCGTGCGGAGTGCGTCTCCACCCACAGGGCGATCTGCCCGAACTTCATGATTTTTATGCCCCCTTGTGGGGTGGGTCCCCGACCGGAGGGAGAGGGGTGATCGACCGGAGGGAGTGGGGTCGCGTTATTAACGAAATTACTCTGTGGATCTTGGCTATAAATTAATTAAAAATACCCCTGAATATGGGGAAACCGCTTCGAACGCCGCCTGCAGTCCTGCCGCCCGCAATGCCGGCAGCTCAACTTCCGGAACCCAGTAAAATTCCTCATTCCACTCGTTCCCCTGGCGTTGACGGTCTGCCTCTTGTTCCGCCAGGCTGGCAAAGGCGATGTCGGCAATCACAATCCTGCCGCCCGGCGCCAGGTGATTCACTGCCAGATCGCGGATCAACCGCACCTTTTCCGCTGTGGCAAAATGATGAAAGGCATAA
>DATBWK010000285.1:0-2470 GCA_036514835.1 Bellilinea sp. | reverse complement strand
GCTCGCCCAGCATGGCGGCGATGGCTTCGATGCCGCCCACACCCCAGCCAACGACACCCAATCCGTTGATCATGGTGGTGTGTGAATCAGTGCCCACCAGAGTGTCTGGGAAGGCGATCGTGGCGCCGCCGAGCGTTTCCGTCAAAACCACTTTGCCAAGATACTCCAAATTGACCTGGTGCACGATGCCCGAAGCCGGCGGCACCACCTTGAAGTTGTCGAAAGCCTGCTGCGCCCAATGCAGGAATTCGTAGCGTTCCTGATTGCGTTTAAACTCAACTTCGGCATTCAACCGGTAGGCGTCGGGAGAGGCGTAAAAATCCACCTGCACGGAATGATCGATTACCAGATCGACCGGCACCACAGGGTTGACCACTTCCGGTTTACCGCCCAGCATAACCACAGCTGCCCGCATGGCAGCCAGGTCGTTGACGACTGGCACGCCGGTAAAATCCTGCAATACCACCCGCCCGGGGAACACTGGAATCGTCGGACGATTGGCCTGCAGCGGCTGCCAATGGAGCAGAATATTCACGTCCTCCAACCCGGCTTTGCCAATTGCTGCCTTTCGCATCGCGCCTTCCAACAGAATCCGAATCGACGCTGGCAAGCGGCTGAGGATATTTTCAGAGGCGCCCGGAGCGTCCAGCAGGTTGTAATAGAGATAGGAGCGCTGGTTGACCTGTAATGTACGGGGGAGGATCGATGGACTGGCGGTCATGGCAATCCTTTCCGGATTGGGGAGGAGTGGATTAATCGGACAACTTGGAATTATAATCTCAACAATTCACCGATTCAAGTCAATACAGCCGTCGTTTTCATTAAAATGAGACAACATGGGATGACGAGCGTACGAATCGGTGAAAACAAGGAAACATCAAGTAAAATTTAATCCCAAACTTCGCATAGACATTTCCTGAGGAGGGACGAATGGACATTTTGCAGACGATCTACCGCGAGATTGTGGAAGGCAACCAGGTTGCCGCCAAGGAAGCAGTTCAAGCTGCCATTGATGCGAATATTCCGGCGGAAGTTATCCTCACGGACGGTATGATCGCTGCTATGGGCGAGGTTGGGCGGTTATTTGAGCAAGGCGAGTATTTTGTACCTGAGATGCTGGTTTCCGCCAAGTCGATGCAGCTCGGCTTAAATTTACTGCGACCGCTGCTGGTAGCGCAGGGCATCGAACCGGTCGGCAAAGTGGTGATGGGCACAGTCAAGGGGGATCTGCATGACATTGGTAAAAATTTAGTGAGCATGATGCTCGAAGGCGCCGGTTTTGAGGTCATCGACCTGGGGACCAACACGACCGAAGAGAAATTCATTAACGCCGTCAACCAGCACCAGCCGCAATTGATCGGCATGTCTGCCATGCTGACAACCACTATGGGGAACATGCGCCATGTCATCACTGCGCTCGAGACCGCCGGATTGCGTCAAAAGGTAGGCGTGATGGTTGGCGGGGCGCCAGTCACGGAAAACTTTGCGAAACAGATCGGCGCAGATGGGTACGCACCGGATGCCAGCCGGGCAGTGGTTTTAGCAAGAGGACTGATTGGTTTGGAATAGACCTTGTTGTAATTAATCTAAATATTGGTTGATATTAAGCAAAGAAAAAAATCAGCCATCATCTATAATATTGATAATTATCCCCTTTCATTCACAACCGAGTGCAGTGAGCGTATTAATATTCTCCCGCAAGGCAAGTAGACGCGATACAGCCAGCGATAGCCCGCTGGTTCTGTTTGCCTGAAATTTTTGATTTGCGTTGCCGGGGGACGGGGTGGTTCTACCAAAAACGAATAACGATCGTCCTACCATCGGGGAGGTGATTCAAATGCCAGAAAAACATCTTGGGTTGATTACCCGGATCTCATTTCTCACCATTTTCGTTGGGGTGGTGCTGCTTCTTTTTACAATAACTTCAGCTGCCTCCTTTGACTGGCAGACCGCCGACCAGGGGCAGCAAATATTTCAAACAAAATGTGCCAGCTGCCATACGATTGGCGGCGGCGTACTGGTGGGTCCTGACCTGCAGGGGGTGACAGGATTGCGCGACCGCGTTTGGCTGCAGGAATTCATCCTGGATCCCAATTCCAAATTCGACAGCGGCGATGCGATCGCGTTGCAGCTTTTGCAGGAATTCAACAACATCAAGATGCCCAATATGGGATTGACTGAGACCGATGTGGAGAGCGTTTTGCTGTTTCTGGAATCATCGAGCGGCGCGGTGCAACCTACTGCGCCGCCGGCTGCCGGCTTGGGAGGTGCAGCGGCTGGCCACAGCCTGTTTACCGGACAGACTCTGCTTACCAACGGTGGTACCGCTTGCAACGCCTGTCACAGCATTAGCGGATCGGGGTTACTGGATGGGGGCACACTAGGGCCTGATCTTACTCAGGTGTATACCCGCTACGGCGAGCCGGGGCTGACGGCGGCAATCAGCACCATTAATTTCCCGACCATGATC
>DATBWK010000284.1:0-6753 GCA_036514835.1 Bellilinea sp. | reverse complement strand
TTATGCCCGCCAATTCGGATTGAAATACCGTTCGCTGCGCATCACCTCGGCGCGCACACGCTGGGGATCCTGCAGTCAGCTGAACGCGTTAAGTTTCACCTGGCGGCTGGTCATGGCGCCCATGGAAATCATCGACTATATCGTCGTCCATGAACTGGCTCACATCATGGAAAAGAACCACAGCCGCGCCTACTGGAATCAGGTGGAACGGATGCTGCCGGATTATCGCACCCGGCGTAAGTGGCTCAAAACCAACGGCCGCCTGCTCGACCTGTCCATCGATGCCGACGAGTCGCTCATCCATTGAACCCGCTGTAGTAGAAGGTAACAGAAAAAGATTATAAATGCGAAAGCCGCGAAGAAAGTAATGAGTTTTTCATAATTCCTTCGGGTTTTCTTTGTGGCCTTCTTTTTTCTTTCGCGCACTTCGCGTTACAGTCTTTAATCCTGCTCTTCTATCTATTCACTCAACTCAATACTCCACAGGACTTGGGACCTGGCATTTGGTTATCGGCTCTTGGCATATGGCACCGGGCATTGGGTTACCTGACACGTGTCACGTGACACATTCTCAGTGCATTTTCCGTATTTCCGGGTACTTGACCGCCACAAACAGCCCATACGCCAGCGAAATTCCGGCTCCGATCCCAACCGAAAGCGGAGCCGTGAGCCAATCTGCCATCAGGCCAGCCTGCAGGCCGCCCAACCGCATCATCCCCTGGAAGGTCATCGTATAAAAGCTCATCACCCGGCCGCGCAGCTCATCCGGAGACGCAATTTGCAGGAGCGTATTCGCCAGTACATTTTGCAGCACAAAACTGACTCCGGTGAAGAACATGACCACCGCCGAAGTCAGGAACGAACGGGATAAAGCAAACAACAGCAGCGTCAATGGAAAAGCCAAATTCCCCAGCGTCAGCAAAGCGCCGCGTCGTGACGAATCAGACATGGATGCGATGATTAACGCCGAGACCACCGCGCCAATACCCACCATGGTGAGCAATATTCCCAGCGGCAGCGCTTCCGGCGCCTGGCAGGTCAGCAGACCCCGTTGCGGGTCGCAAAAATATTGAATAACTGGGCTGGCGCTCTTTCCCAAAATATCATCGGCAAAAACGGGCATCAAGGTGTTGTACGGCATCGAAAGGAAAGCGCTGACCGCCACCAGGCTGATCAGCACCGCGATAGCCCGATTGGAAACGATGAATTTAAAACCAGCCGCGATATGCTGCATCTGCCCGTTCCCTTTTTCCAGCGGGCGCGAGGATTGCGGTAGATTTTTCATCAGGATCAAGCTAATGATCACAGCGGCGAAGGTGACAGTATTAAAGAAAAAGGCGTTGGCTTCGCCGGTGGCAGCCACCACAATCCCTGCCAGCGCCGGCCCTAAAGCCCGCGCCAGGTTGAACATGGCTGAGTTCAAGCCAATCGCATTGGTCAGGTCTTCTTTTCCATCCACCATATCCACGGTGAAGGCCTGACGCGCCGGCAAATCAATGGCGGTGACTGTCCCCAGAATAAACGACAGGATGTATACATGCCATACTTCTATCTTGCCGGTGCGTGTCAAAAACGCAAGCATCAGGGCTTGCAACATCATGACAATCTGAGCGTACAGGATGATTTTGCGCTTTGAAACCCGGTCAGCCAGCGAGCCGCTGATGAACGAAATCGGAATCAACGGGATCAGCGCGATGAAATTGACCATCCCCAGCGCCGTCGCTGAACCGGTCAGCCGGTAGACCAGCACTTGCTGCGCCATGGTCTGCATCCAGGTGCCAATGAGCGAGATGGTTTGACCCGCAAACCATAGCCGATAGTTATAATGCCGCAGCGCGCGAAAAGTGCCTGGCAGGCGCATTTTGGGCGGCCTGCCAGTTAAAGTCGTCGAAGGTAATGTCATTCAATAATCCCGGGAAATAAAGTCGGGGTTATTATACGCCCAACCGGGATTACCTGCTTATCTCGCCGATAGGCCTAATTCTGACACGAATAATATTTTCTTCCGTTTATTCACCAGCCTGAACCAATCACGCAGCACCACCAGGCACGCCTCGTGCCCCCTCTTGCACCATCGACATCTTCTGCCTCATGCGCAATTCGCGGAAAGTAATCATATGGTCATTGGTTTCGTCGATCAAGCTAAGCGGAATCGTGCGAAGGCTCTCTTTAATGGTTAAGGTGAGCGGGTTTCGCAGCACTTCGGCTGAATTAAAAGCATTTTCCAGGCGGTAATTAGGCACTTTCGGGCTCAAATGGTGAATGTGATGAAAGCCAATATTACCGGTGAACCATTGCAAGACCTTGGGCAATTGGTAATAAGAAGCGCCTTCGAAGGCGGACGCCACGTATTCCCATTCAGGATGGCGCGCCCAATAAGACGATTCAAATTGATGCTGGACGTAGAACATCCAGATGCCAGCCATGCCGCCGAGCCAAAGAATCGGCAGTTGGATCATGAGGTAGTTTTGGAACCCGCCCATCAACCAACTGAGGCCGGCTGCCATAACGACGATGCCGAGATTCGTCAATAGCACGCTTCTGGTCTCGCGCTTGCCGAATTTTGGCGACACCAGACGGTGTTTAATGAGGAACATGAATAACGGACCTAATCCAAACATGACCAATGGATGGCGGAAAAGCCGGTAGCCAAGCCGCATAATCGGTGACAACTTGAGGTATTCCTCCACCGTCAATGTGGTGACGTCGCCGACGCCGCGCTTGTCCAGGTCGCCGCTGGTGGCGTGATGTATCGCGTGTGATTTCCACCACTGCTCACCTGGAGTAAAAACCAAAATCCCCAGCCAGAAACCCAGGGTGCGGTTGGCCTTTGTGGTCGGCAAAAATGAATTGTGACCGCAATCATGGAAGAAGATGAAGATGCGCACCATAAACCCTGCTGTTGGAATTGCCAGCAGCAGAGTCAACCAGTATCCCACTTGCAGGCTGAAATACATGGCAGCCCATCCGGCGGCGAACAACAAAAGCGAGATGATCAACTGACGCACTGCCACTCGTGTATCCGCTTTGGAGAACGGCTCAACAACCCCCTTCAAATCCTTCATTAAGGGTAATTTGCTTTCTTTTATCTGATTAGTCATTTTTCACCTCATAAATAATTTTACCGGAGCAGGTAAAATTGTCCATGTGACCTGAGTCACGGTCGCAGTCCTATTATGAATAGATCACGCAACAGCCTACCCAGCCTTGATCGCCGGTTAGATAGTTTCCTACCCCAGCTCAAAACCCGCCAGGGTCTCTAATCAGCGGCCGGTTCACTTCACAGCCAGCAGTTTGGGTTCTTTCATCCCCAGTATCAGGACTGAGCCCACTACCAGCAACACACCCGCCAGTAGCATCGCCGGGGTAAACGCTCCGCTGGCGGTCCGCAGTGCTTCCATAATATAAACGAACACCACCGAAACCTGCCCGAACAGCTGAATCAGGCCGTTGGAAGTGCCCTCAGGTGTCGGATAGGTAATCTCGGAGGCATATTGCATCCCGATGGGCGCCACGCTGACCAACGTGAACCCCAACAGGAACGCTGATGTGAACAATAACCAGGCGGAGGTCGCAAAAGTAACGCCCAGCAGCGCCGGTATGGCAGCCACGAACCCGGCCAAAATAAATGGTTGACGCTTGTGCAGCCGGTCGGAGATGGGCGGCAAAATGATTGCCCCTAAAATACCGCCAACCACAAGCACGGCGCCCAGTGTACCCGCGTCTGCCGGTGTAAAGCCGCGCGGCCGAATAATATTTTCCACCCAGGTTGAAATGCCGTTAAAAATACCCATCGCCACAAAAAATACCGCCAGGTACAGCCAGAACTCGCGGACTTTGAGGGCGTGCTTAAACCCGTCCAGTGACAAGGCCCGCACCTCCTGTCCTGGCTCGCACGGCGGGGTGGCCGGCTTCTCGCGTGCCAATAACACAAACAATATCGCTGCAAATGCGGCGACCGCACCGTAAATCAATTGGATGGTTGGCAGGGGCAATGTTTCGAACAGAATGGGTGTCAAAACCATACCCAGTGCCGTCCCAACCAGGTTAGCTAAGGTCACCAGACCCACCGCCGTGGCCCGTTCCTCGATGCTGAACCACTGCGCCGGCAATTTGGTCCAGGCATTGAGCAGGAAAGGTTGGGCTACCGCGATGCCGATGGTACTGATCAGCACCAGGTTGTAATCCGCACCTGCCAGACCGCGTACCACGCCAAAAATCCCCATCAAAACTGCTCCAATACTCACCGTCAGCCGAAAGCCGTAGGTATCGATCGCCCAGGAGACCGGGATGGACAATGGAATGAATGCCAGCATGAACGTCATGGCCAACAGGCCGATTTTCAGGTCATCCACCCCGTAAAATTGGGCTGCCGGACCGGTCACAGGCGCGTAGGAAATCCATAGTAACTGGATGGTCAGGTTGATCAACATAAACGCAGTTAATACGACCCAGCGATAAGCGTAAACACGGTAAGTTTTTTCAGGCATTGTGAACTCCAGCGAAAGATTCACAGGGATTAACCCTGATCTTCCGCTTCAGGTATGAAAAATAACCATCCAATTGAGCAATAACGATCAGGAACCGGTTCCAGGCTCCTGTTTCTATCCCAGACCTCAAGGTGGGTTCATTCTATATTAGAATCAGCCCAACCTACCCCATTCCCCACCCCGAAAGATAAAGCAATGTCAGGAATACTTTATGCTTTCATCGCCGCCATCACCTGGGGCACCTGGCTGCCCATTGCCAACGGTGGGACGATTTTGCTGGGTACCTGGAAATAGCTTTTTGCGCTTAATTATTTCTAGAAAGAATAAACACTGGCTCGTGATTCACGAGCCAGTGTTTTACGTTTGGAACAGAAATAATTAATGGAGGTATGCTAGAAAGCTGATTCTGTCTTCCACACCTTCCAGACCTTCCCGGCTAGATCAGGCCCAGGTGTGAGCGTTGGCCTGCCAGGCTGCCAACCTGAGGGAGTCACCTCACCGGTGGCTACAACATGCTGGAAGGCCTGAACTTGTCGTATCAATTCGGCTACGTTGCGGCCGACCTCGGGTGTCAATACTTCCATTCCCCGAATGACAAAATCTGGATCAATGATGAATCGACCGCGAATATCTACACCGGCATCTTCGTCGTAAACGCCGTAGATGGTGCCAACCCTGCCACCCTGGTCCGATAGCATGGGATAAGGCACACCGCCTTCCACCATTTTTGAAAGCTCTTCTTCCTGCCAAATTTTGTGGGAAAAACGGCTGTCAGTGCTGATCGCCAGGACCTCTACTCCCATGGATTGCAATTCATTATATTTGACGGCAACTGCCGACAATTCAGTCGGTCAAACAAATGTGAAATCACCCGGGTAGAAGCAAATTACAATCCATTTTCCCTTGTAATCCGATAATTTGATATTTTTGAACCCGCTCCCGATGAGTGCGGTTAATTCAAAGTCTGGAGCAGGTTTTCCCACGCGTGCTTGCATTTTAATAACCTCCTTGTGATTGACGGCAGCGACGGCTTCCGGATCAGTCTTTGGAATCAAAGGCCCGGCTGTCGGTGTGACACAACTTACTTTTTCAGGCATATACACCCTCCATTCGCAGTTTTTCTTTTTACCACACAAGAAAAGCCACAATACCCCGGTAAAAAAAACCGCGGGTCGGTTTCCGCTTCCCTGGCCTTTCTCCATACTCTTGGAAATTGTCCTATTTATTTTATTATATCGATTTATCGTAATTTATTTAATGTGATAATTATCGTTATTTCAAAAGCAGAGCAAAATATATTGCCGCGCCGATGTGGATGAAGGCGATCAGGAATAGCGTCAGCCCTAACGGAATATGGATGGTATGCCACAGCGCGAATAAGCGCCGCGCCATCTGCCTTTGGCGGATCGCTTTTAGCAGCTTGCGCTGCTGACGCTGCAGGTCTTGCAGGTGGCGCGTCTTTGCCCGCAGCGCTCCGCTGACCGGTTGTGTGACCAGGCGCGGATTAAGGGTTTCGCCTAATTGGTAGGCGATGGTTGTACCCATTGTGTATCCAGCACTAATCGTTCTGCGCGCTGAAACCGGCTGCGTGATTTCCCGCCGTAACAGCACCGCCATTTCGGCCTCGATAGTGGCAGCCTGTTTTTCCAGAATTGCCAGGTCAATTTCCACGCCGTCGGCGGTGCGCGGCACAGCCGTATAGATATACCGCCCGACGAATCCGCTGATGACAATTAAGATCGTCAACAGACTGAGCACCCCCGCCAGGCCTTTGAACTGAAAACCGGGGTGAAGCAACACCAGGAATGGTCCCACCAGACCGGTGAAAATGTGAAACTCCAGCCAATCCGACATGCGCCCCCACCTGGCATGCCTGGAGCGTTTACGCAGCGAGTACAGCACCTCGGTCATCAACATCAACACAAAACCGAGCACGCCGATGCTGTGTCCCCACAGGCTGCTGGCGGACGGAACTTCCTTGAGTCTGGCTTGCACGATCAAATACGCCAGGGTGATAAACACCATGGCGATAACCGCATACTTCAATTCACGCGACTTCTGCAGCATAGCGTTTCTCCTTCCAGAAATCGCTCAGGATGGAGTATAAATCGGCTTGCGGGTGGAGTAGCAGATGCCGGATTGGGCGGATATCGATCTGTTGTTTAATCAGCTGCTGAATGGGCAATGACAGCGCTTGGTCGCCCATTACCACTGCGCCGACCAGGTGATCGTCATTCAAATACAGGCGCAGCCGGTTCTCGCC
>DATBWK010000283.1:0-3848 GCA_036514835.1 Bellilinea sp. | reverse complement strand
CTTCGGTATAAAAGCCGAATGGTAGCGTTCACCCTCGGCGTAGGTGAAACGTGCCGGCGAAGAAATCGGGTAGGATTGCGTCCCATCCGCGCTGTCCACCACCACATTCAATGGCCCGCGGATATTCTCGATCATCCACTGTGACGCCGCCATGCGGGTAATCGGCTGCCGGTAAAGGCCGGTGAAGCCGATGGCATATAGAATCGTGCCGCCCAATACCGCGATTAGCGCTGCCCAGGCTGTCAACCCCGGCAGGCCGATTTTCCATGTCCATTTTTGCTTGAACCGCGACTTAACCACCTCTTTCAGCTCTCCGCGGCTGGCCTGCGCCCAATCCCACAGCCGTACCAGCCCCCAGGCCGCCAGCAGCACCAGGATCGGATACACCGGCATGAAATAGCGCATATAGCGCCAGAATTGAATGTTCTGCCACAGGAAGTACCCGCCAACCCAGGCCGCCGGCAGCAGCAACCGCCGCCACTCGCCTTTGAAGCAGCGCCAGATGGCGAACAACCAGCCAGCCCAGGCTGCCAGTCCCAGCGGCCAGCCCAGACCCCAGCCAACCATGTTCAACCAGGCGTAAGCCGTTCCACGGCTGGTCCAATGGTGATTGGGCGGCCATTCCGATTTCCCCGCCACCTGCCCGGTGACCTCTTTGATCACCTGCAGCCAGCGCGGGTATATCCGCAGCCCAAAGAAATCCGGCCCAAGGAAAGTGTACGGGTTGGCAATGCGGAAAGCGGCGAACCCGACTGCTCCCGCGATCAGCAGTCCTTTGACCAGCTCCCAGACCGTTCGCCAGCGGTCAGCCTTATTGCCCCACACCGTGATCAGGTAAGCTGCCGCTGCCAGTCCGATGACGCCAAAAAAGGCGATCGTGTTGATTTTGCAGGCCATGGCCAGGCCGGTGACCAGGCCAAACAGCCCGAAATGAACCAGGCTTATTTTGCCGCCGCCATTTTTACCGGGCAGCAGCGGTACCGCCTGGTAGGCAAATATAAAACCGGCCACAATGAATACGCTGGCAAAGGAATCGACGGTGAAGAAATGCGAGAGTTGAATGGGCAGCACCGCCACGGCATATAGCCCGGCTGCCAACAGTCCCACCCGCCGGTTGAACAGCATCCGCCCCAGAATAAACAACAGCAATAGCGCCGCCAGGTCAAACAGCCCGGAAAGCGCCCGCCCTACCAGCACCACCTTATCGTAGTGCGTCATGTCCAGCCAGCCGCCCACCAGGCGCGTCAGGAACAACGGCAGCATGCCGTAGGTGTAGCCCGCGCCGGCCTGGAACGGGTTGAGCGTGGAAACGGCTGTATTGAAATAATCGCTCAACGCTACCGGCTGGATTCGCTCCGCCACGATGGTCAGAAAGCGCTCATCCGGGTGCTGGTGGGTGTTTTGATCCCAGTTCAGGCCGGAAAGCCGTAAATACGCCCCTGCCAGCAGGATCGCCAGCAGGGTCAGGGTGGTCCCCAGTGGTAAGCGCCGCTGCTCCCGCACTTTGACCGGTGCATCTACAAGCTCGACCCCCGGTCCGACCACCGCGGCTTCCTCCGGTAGAACCGCCGCTTCAGCTCCTTCGGTTGGCTGCAATATGTCGCTCAGCAGCCCCAGGGTGCGCTCATCCAGCCCCCACACGCGCTGAAGGTCCTCTGGTACGGCATACGGGCGCATGCGCATAATGCGCTGAGCCAGTCGCGGGCTGATGTGCAGTGCTCGCCCCAGTTTTTCTTCGCTGGCCGTATTGAGATCAGATTTTGTGAGCCGGACTGGTGCCATGGTAGGCCTCAGGCAGAAAATTCCTGTGGATTAAAACGGATTGGCTAATTCTATGTTAAATCAGGCCGATTGGTGTGCTTTACCGGGAGGGAAATCAAAACCTGCAGGGTTTATAGGTGCACCCGTGCCGCCTTGACTTTATTAAAATAGGACAGCAAATACTCCCCCTTTGCTCCATATCAGCCGCCGTGCAGTTGAATAGGCTCTCAGCCGTTCGGTAACCGCCGTGGAAAACCTATTACGGCAAAATCTTGACTGTGCTGCCCCAGTTGGTGCCCAGGGTATTTTGCAGTGCTATATGCAGCAGGCCCAGACCCTCCAACTGTTGCGCCCGTTTTAACGGTCCAACGTCGATCGGTCGCAGACCGCTGGCGCCAAAGGCCGCTGCCAGCTTTTTTTTCGCCTCGGCGTCATCGCCAGCCATGAACACATCCAATGGCTGCCCCGCCACCGACCCGGCTGCCAGTGTCCCGGCGAAGGTGGTGTTGAACGCCTTCACCACTCGCGCCCCAGTTGGCGCCTGTTTGGCAATTTCCTCCGCGCCAGATGAACCCGGCGGGGTCGCCAGATCGTCAGAGGTGGCATTGAGCGGGTTGGTGATGTCCACAATGATCTTGTCCGCCAGTTGGCTGCCGTACAGCATCAAAATCGCCGGTACGCTGCCGTAGTACACTGCCAGAACCACAACTTCGCTGGTCAACGGGCTGCCCATGGCAGCCGCGGTTACTTTCGCGGCGCCCTTCACATCGTAGACCAGTTCTCCGGCCAGCTTTTTTGCTTCGTTATCATCGCGGTCCATAATTGCTACCGAATTGCCGCCGCTCAGCAGCCGGGTAGCAATCCCGCGTCCCATATTTCCTGCGCCAATGATCGTGAAGTCCATACCATCCTCCATTCGCCTATGAATGGGTTATATCATTTAGTATTTTGATCGTCAATCGCATCATTTTTATACTGGTCACTTGACCAGGTAAAGCCTCTCCAATAGTACGGGAATGCTGTTCAGCATTCCAGATATCATGAGGTTGAGCAGTCCGTCCCCAGGAAAATCTGATGCTAAAATAATACTTCCCCCAGGAGTAGCCAATGCTTTCCAAACTTTTCCGCATGGTGGTGCTGATTTCATCCTTAGCATGGGTGGCCTGTCAGCCGATACCAACCCCCGCCCCGGTTAAAACACCGCTCACCTTCACCTACTGGGGCTCGGAAATGGAAAAAGCTGCCATCGAAAGCATGGTAGCCGCATTTGAAGCTCAGAATCCCGACATCGATGTTGATGCCATTCATCTACCCTATGAGGACTACCTGGCGCGCGTCATCGCCATGGAGAACCAGGGCAAAACCCCGGATGTCGGCTACTTCCCCGGTCTGCAGGCGCCGCTTTGGGCGCAGGAGGGTAAACTCCTCGACCTCACCGAACTGGTGCAGACGGATCCCCTCTTATCGTCCGCCCTGCCAGTGACCCGCTACTATTATGGGAATGGGCGCATCGCTGGTTTGAATACCGCGGTTGAAGTGACGCTGCTTTTTTACAACAAGGATTTATTCGATCAGGCTGGGCTGCCCTATCCACCTTCCGACCCGGCAAAAGCCTGGACCTGGTCTGAGTTCGTCACCACCGCCGAAAAACTGACGAAGGATGTGAACGGCAGGCATGCCGGTCAGACTGGTTTTGACCCCGAGCGGATTTCCACCTTTGGTGCCGCCTTCGACAAAATTTACGAAGGCTGGACCTTCTACCCGTTTGTTTTCAGCAATGGCGGACAGGTGGTCAACGAGGACGGCACCCGCCTGATGCTCGATTCAAAAGAAGCCGCCGAAGCATTCCAGGCGCTGGCGGATTTGATGTGGGTGCAGCATGCAGCCCCCACGCCCGTCCAGGATGCAACCCTTCCCGGGTATGTCACCATGCTCCAGACCGGCAACCTGGCCATGCACATCGCCGGACAATGGACCCTGCTGGATTATTCCTCGGTAAAAAACCTGAATTTTGGAGTCGCAGTCCTGCCTAAATTTAAAATACCCATGACCGTCGTCCTTGGCTCACCGACCGTCATTTTTGCCAA
>DATBWK010000282.1:0-12511 GCA_036514835.1 Bellilinea sp. | reverse complement strand
AATGACGACATGGGGAAATTTTTGGTTATTCAGCTGATTTTTCATAGCATTTTGCCTTTCAACTGTTTGTGAATTCTGTAACTAATACTATTATACTCCTAATTATCAAAATTTATCTACGAGTTTTATTAATTGTGCAGGACGGCGCTACCGCCGTTCCATCATCAGACAATAACCACAACGAATATTCTTACGCGCGACTGAACAAAGCTGCCAATAACGCCAACCCGGCCCCCACACCCAGCGCAATTGCTAATCCGGTTTCGCCCGCCAAATACAACTGCACGCCGCCAAACATAAACGCCACAAAGAATAATCCCGCCGACACCTGGCGAATCGAGCGGTTGACTCGCTGGACTTGCCGGTTCAAATCGCTGCTGCGCACATCCAGACGGCCTTGCTCCAAACGATCCAATATCGCCTCTGTACGGCGCGGCAAAGTCGCCAGCGTCCGCAGGATATCCACGGCTTCACCCGTCCAGACCTTCCATTGACTGCCGCCTTCAGCCTTAACTAGTTTTTCCGCCCAGGGCATCACGCTATGCCAGACATTGAAATTGGTGTCCAACCCGGTGCAAATGCCGTTCAGGATCGATAGAGCTCGTCCAAGCAGGATCATATTGTCGGGTAACTGAAATGGGTTGTTGTAAAGCAGCCCGCGGAACTCTTCCAGGAATTCTACCGCCTCGGTTTGGCGCAATTCCATCAACTCGGGGGTGGTCTTGCCCCAAAAGCGTTCAAAGGCGCGGTCATTGGCCCGGCGCAGCAGTTCGATATCGGCTCCGGGCAGCAATACGCCCATCAATTGGTAGGCTTTAATCACCCGCGCGCCGTCTCGTTCCACCACCGCAAAAATCATCTCGCGCAGCCCGCTGACCAGGTTGGGCATGATTTTTCCCGCCATGCCAAAGTCGACAAACACCAGTGAAAAACTGGTGCGGCCGTTTTCATCCTTTTCTCCGGGGGCGACGAACAAATTCCCCGGATGCGGATCGGCGTGAAACCAGTGGTCCTCGAACACTTGCTTGAGATACACATCGAACAGCCGCTGCGAGACCTCCGAGCGGTCGATACCCGCGGCGTCCATGGCAGCGTAATCCGTGATTTTGATCGCCCGCACATCCTGCAGGGTTAACACCCGGCGCGTCGTGTGACTCCACACAACGTCAGGCACAATGACATCCACAACGCCAAAAAAATTCTCTTTGAAGGTTTCGACATTCTGGCCTTCATTGAGGTAATCGATTTCCTCAAATAAGGTGCTGCTGAACTCGCGCACCAGCGCCGGCACATTTACCCGTCGCCGGATGGGCTTATACAACTCTACCCAGCCGCTGACCACCTTTAGCGCTGCCAGATCGGTCTCAACCAAAGCTTCAATATTGGGGCGTTGCACTTTAACCACAACCATCGCGTTATCCACGCCTAGTTCCGCGGGATCATTTCTCCGCAGCCGGGCGGCATGGACCTGCCCTATCGAAGCCGCGGCAATCGGCTGGGGATCGAATTCGGAGAATAATTCCTCCAGCGGCTGACGGAATTCCGCCTCGATGACCCGACGGATGTCGGTTACATTTTCCGGCTGCACTTCATCCTGCAGTCCGGTCAGCTCATCAATAATGACCGAAGGCAGCACGTCGAGGCGAGCTGAGAGCCACTGCCCGACTTTGATGAGTACCCCGCCCATGTCAACCGCTAAATCATGAAACCGTACTGCGATCGAGCGCAGCCGGCGATCGCGGGTTTTCAGCACCAACAGTCTTAACCCGATGCGCGGCAGGAATACCTCCCACCACAGCAAGCCGAGCAGGACGCTGGCAAAGAAGAAAAGGATTTTTCGATAGCGCTGTCGGAGCATTGTAATAGGATTATAAGCCGAATGAACCATACAGGGGCATCCGGTTGGACGCCCCTGTATTCTCAGGAGGAGAAATGTTACAAAATAGGGTCAAATTACTTGCGCAACAGCCGCATGCCGTTGGCGATGACCACCAGCACCGACAACTGGTGAATAAGCATCCCGCCTGCCATGTGCACACTGCCGAGCAGCACACCTGCCAGTAGTCCGCTGACGGTCAGTAACGCAACAACCACGTTTTGACGGATGTTTTGCAGCGTAGCGCGGGAGAGGCGTATGGCTTCCGGCACCTTGAGCAAATCATCCGCCATCAGGGCAATGTCCGCAGTCTCGATTGCCAAGCCAGCTCCGGCTGCACCCATGGCTATGCCGATATCAGCCGCTGCCAGCGCCGGCGTGTCATTGATCCCGTCGCCGATCATCGCCACGATGTGTCCTTCAACCTGCAGTTGGCGAATGGCTGCCAATTTATCCTCGGGCAGCAACCCGGCGCGCACGTCGCTGATTCCTGCCCTCCGGGCAATCGCCTGCGCGGTTGCCAGATCGTCGCCGGTGAGCATAATAACCTGCTTGATTCCATCCGCCCGCAACCGGCGCACCATTTCAGCGGCGTCTTCGCGCATCGGATCCGATATCGCCAGAATGCCCCATAATCGACCGTCACGGGCAGCCAACACCGCGGTTTTACCTTCGCTGCGCAACAAATCCATTTGGTGGGTCAGATCCTCAGGTAATGGAATGGATCGTTCTGCCAGCCACTTAGGCGCACCAACCAGGATCTCGCGTCCTTCGTAAGTGGCTCGAACACCCTTGCCTGGCAGCATCTCGAATTCGTCCGGCATGGGCAGATGGCCCAATTTGAGCGCTTCCTGATAAATGGCACGCGCCAACGGGTGTTCCGAGCCTGACTCAGCCATGCCCGCCCACCACATGAGATCAGCCTGTCCGGCGTCCCAATGCGTGGATGTGCTGGACAACCCTGGTAGTGCCATTCCTGCGATCTCGAGCGCGGGCTGCAGCACCACAATATCCGTCAGGTGCGGCTTGCCGAGGGTCAGCGTGCCGGTTTTATCCAATGCTACCGCTGAAATCTTGCCGGCATTCTCCAGGTATTCACCGCCCTTGATCAGAATGCCGCGGCGGGCAGCGCTGCCGATACCGGCGATAATCGACACCGGCGTGGATATGACCAGCGCACCCGGGCAGCCAATCACCAAAAGGGTCAGCGCGAGTTCGATATCGCGGCTGATAATAAAGGCTGCCGCACTTAATATAATGATGGCAGGTGTGTACCATTGTGAGAACTTTTCGACGAAGCGTTGGGTAGGCGCTTTTTGCTCCTGCGCCTCTTCCACCCGGGCGATGATGCGCGCCAGCATGGTGTCTGCCCCGACGCCGGTGGCGCGCAATTGCAGCATACCGTCCAGATTGACCGTCCCGGCAAAAACGCGATCCCCCAGGGTTTTTTCCTCCGGCATCGACTCGCCGGTGATCGAACTCTCGTCTACTGCTGACGCACCCGTCAGCACCTCACCGTCCACCGGCACTCTGGCGCCGGGTTTGATCAGCACGGTTTCACCAACCTGCACTTCATGCGGCGCCACCTCGATCTGAACGCCGCCGCGCAGCACGATCGCCGTCACCGGCGCCAGATCGATCAATTCACCCAGTACCTGACGGGTTTTGCTCAGCGTTCGGGCTTCGAGGTAAGCGCCGAATACGAACAGGAATGTGACCGCAGCGGCTTCCCAAACCTCGCCAATTGCCAGCGCACCGATGGTGGCGATGGTTACCAGTAGTTCAATGCTGATATGGCGGTTGCGCAGGCTGTTCCATGCGCGCGAGGCGATTCCCAACCCCGCGACGATTGCTGCGATGCTCATCAGGATGTTGTGTAACGGCAAGGTGTTGAAAAAATAGCGGGCAGCCAGCCCGGCCAGGATCAACGCACCCGAGGTTATTGTGGTGATCTGGGCGCGCGACCTTGGATCACGCAGACTGGTTCTAATTTTTTCGATCATGTTGACTCGCTTTGGGTCCGGTTAGATGGCTGAAACGCGGGCCTGGTAGCCAACGGATTGCACCGTCTCGACCAGTTTGGCGGGGCTGGCGACGGCAGGATCATGCTGCACTTCGATACGCCCGGTATTGAAGAAGACTTTGGCATCTTCCACGCCGGGAACACCTTTCAAGGCTTTTTCGATTTTAGCCACGCACGACGGGCAGGTGAGTTCTTGAGAGCGCAATAGGGTTTTCATGTTTTCCTCCACAAAGATTAGTTGTATATGGAGGATAACGTTTCCAACCCTTTCATTCCATGATCTGCATCAGTTTAGTACATGAAAACAGGGTTTAGGTTGGGATTTCAGCGATCTCGAGCAGCGCGGCTGGATCCGTCAGCGCAATCCACTCGCGCCCGGTATTAATCCAGCCATCGCGTTGAAACTGGCTGATGACTCGGCTGGTGGTCTCAGGCGTGGTGGCTGTCATTTCGGCCAACTCGTCGCGTGAAAGCGGCGTCTGAATCAAAAGACCGACTTCGTGCGCCTCGCCCAGCTTGTCTGCAAGCTTGAGCAGCGTAAAGGCAATCCGCTGTTCCGCGGACTGCGAAGATAACTGGTGAATAGTGGCATGGGCAGCCTCGAGCCGGCCTGTGACCAGATCCAGCACCCGCATTCCCACGTCCGGATAGCGGGTGAGGATGGTACGAAAAGCTTCGCGGCTGACGGTCAGTGCACAAACCGAGGTGATCGCCTGGGCAGTCTCAAAATAGCTGCTGTCGCTGGCAGTGGACAATCCGCCAAAAAACTCGCCAGGAACGAGCAAATCGAGCATCACATCTTTGCCGCTGGTGGCATGCCGCAGCAGTTTGACCCGTCCCTCGGCAATTATAAAAAGCGATTCGGCTGGATCACCGGAAAAATATAGATAATCTCCGGACTGAAAACCTTTCTCATGAAATTGCTGGTTGATTTCGGCGATCTGGTCATGCCCGAGCGCGCTAAAAAAAGGCACCTCGTGCAGAATATGCAGCCG
The DNA here is from genome assembly GCA_036514835.1 of Bellilinea sp. GTDB lineage: Bacteria > Chloroflexota > Anaerolineae > Anaerolineales > Anaerolineaceae > Bellilinea. The sequence goes on along the minus strand of DATBWK010000282.1, from coordinate 7,617 downwards.
CAGGTCCATGCTGCATAAATGCGGCTCAGTAAGTTCGATTTCCACTGGGGTTTTTCTACGTCTCATCGGGTTCCATCCCAAAAGCTAAATCGTAATCTTCATTGTACCTTCGATCGGCAGACACCGGATTGCTGAAGGTCAATTTGCGTAGCCCGGTACCTCAAACGCGTAATTGGCTATAATGAACGCGGAGATCCGAACAATGCTGACTTTCTATGCCGTTCTCACCGTTTTAACCTTCATGATTTGGGGAATCGATAAATACCGCGCCAGCGTGAAGCTGTGGCGCGTTCCTGAACGGGTGTTATTTACGTTAACGTTCGCCGGCGGCGCATTTGGCGCCCTGGCAGGCATGACGCTTTTGCGACACAAGACGCGTAAAGCTCAATTCTGGTTTCTTGTGCTGCTGGCGTGTGTAGTCCACGCCGCGATCATCATCTGGTGGCAGTTTTTGTAGGGGCACAGGGATCCAAGAGGATATCCAATCGGATAGCACACCCTGTGCCCTTATTCCTGAATTGCGTATTTACCTGAGTGGGGACAGGTTGCACGATAGACCGAAAATCATTTTTACTATGCCAGCGGCTCCAGATGCCGCTTAAAATGTTTGACCAGACCCTGGTCGTAAGCCTCGGAATGTGATTTCAACATCCGCAGAATTTCACCGCGGTAGAGCGTCAACGCAGAACCAAATGTGACATGCAGCGCCTGCCGCACATGGAAATCGTCGAGCAAGGAAGGGAAGGCATCATCTGTCAGGGTCAGCGGGTCCGGCAGACGGGTTTCATCGGCTGAGACGTGGTACGACACGCGGTCGGTGGTATAACGCTCGCGCGCCAGCGTCAGCACCTGGCGGAATAATGCCGGTTCTACCACTGCTGCCACCCGCAGTGCTTCCAAAAAGGTGGTGCCGGCAGTTTTGACATGCACCGAATGCCCGGCATGTTTGACCAGCAGCGGGTACACGCTAAATTTATCCGAGCCGGAATGCAGACTCAAGCGGTAGCCGCCAAACTGGCGCATGATGGCAGCATGGCGTCCCAGTTCGGGCTCTAAAGCAGTCAGGTCGCCAATATAATCGACCCCTTTTTCAAAACGCCCGGGAAAGCGCGGCGCCAGGCTGTTGAATTTCACTCCCAGCCGCCGTAATTCGCTGACGATGTAGAAATGCTCGAGCAGCGATGTCGGGGTTTCAGTCTCATCCACTGAGACTTCGAAATCAAAGCCATCGGGTTTGAGTTCCTTCAAAGCCCGGAACATTTTGGTAATGTGAATCACTGCCCGACCGTATTTGGCAAAAGCCCGCAGCGCGCCAAGCTCGATTTCCGCTGTATCACAACGCCAGCCGGCCTGTTCACAAAAAGCTTGAAAGCTGTAAACCAGTTCTTTCTGACTGAGCGGTGCTGTCCCGAGTTCGCCCCAGGTCTGAGCCGCAATTTTCTCGGTTAAAACCGGCAGGCTGGCAGTGTCGGCTTCAGCGTCGACATATTCACCCGGGTCCACCGTAAAGAAGGTGTAGCCGGCTGTCACGAATGCCGGCAAGTCGCTGACCTGTTTCAAATGGTCGGCGTCAGCGCCCCAAGGCATCTGCCAGCCCTCCTGGAACACGCCCCACATGGCGTCATCCATCACTTGCTGCGGGGTACGTCCGGTGCGGGCATTCTCACGCACCGATTGCTGCCCCAAAATGGGATAGATTTCCCCATCACTTGTCACCGCCCGCAATGCTTGAATATGCCCGGGCGTAGCCAGGCCCAGTCGGTCGCCGAAGCCAAAGGACGGTATAACCGTACCGCCGTCATCCGTCTGCATGGGAACCGCGGTCAGCCAGGGGAACATATGGCGCATTAAGGTAGCATTTTCCGGCGTAAGGGCATAAAACTGGTCACCGAACAAGGTGTGCAGCCGGCCTGTAAAAGGCAGATCCGGGTTTGGGCTGCGCACCACCAGCACCCGTTCCCCGCTGCGTTCATCGCATGCCAGGAAACAGGTCAGTAAACCGTCAAACCCATCGAGAGAACCGGTTTGAAGAGAATTGGAGATGATTTTGTAGCTTGGGTTCACTTTGATTTTCCTTATCCCAGGTTGTATGCTTTTTTGGCCAGTCCAACTGCCAGATCATTCATCATTTCAAAGGCTTCTTCTTCGCTAATAATTCCCTGCACCAGTAAACCTGCCAGCCAATTGGCGCTGACCCGCCGCCAGACGTCGTGGCGGGCCGGAATGGACGGGAAGGCACGCGTGTCATCGTTGAATCCCGCAGTGTTGTATAGCCCTGCGGTCTCGATCACCTGGTCAAAATAGCGCCGCATGCCGTTGGGACTGTCATAGAACCACCACGGTGGACCTAATTTAACAGTTGGGTAATGACCTGCCAGCGGCGCCAATTCGCGGGAGTAGGTGGTCTCATCCAATGTAAACAAAATCATCCGCAGACGCGGATCGGCACCAAAGCGCTGCAACAGCGGCAGCAAGTTGCGGGTGTATTCGGTTGTAATCGGAATATCGGTGCCCTTGTCGGGTCCAAAGCCAAGCCCCACCGCTGGGTTATGATTGCGCAGCGAACCTGGGTGCAGCTGCATGACCAGACCGTCCTCGGTGCTCATGCGTGCCATCTCCATCAGCATGTGAGCGGTGAAACGCGTCGCGTCTTCTGGACGCAGCTGGTTTTTCAATGCGCGCTGAAAAACAGACCCAGCTTCACTTATGCTGAGCGGCTGAGTATTCGGCACCAAGGCGGCATGATCGGTGGCAACCGCTCCCATTGACTTAAAGTAAGCCCGCTGATGTTCAAGGGCTCGAATGAATGCACCATAGCCGGTAATTTCAACTCCGCTGGCGCTGCCCAGTTTCTTAATATTTTCGTGCCAGCCAACCGTATCCAGGTTGACCACCCCATCCGGCCGGAAAGTTGGACGGATATTGCCTTTCCAACCCGAGTCACGGATTGCCTGGAGCGCTTCCAGCCGATCCCAGGCCGGATCGGTGGTGCACATGACCTCAATATTAAATCTTTCGAATAGACGGCGCGGTGAAAATTCCGATCTGGCCAGGGAGTCCTCCAGCTGGTCATAAACAGCCTGGGCATTGGCGCTGGTTAACGGCTGCTGCACACCAAATACATCCCGCAGTTCCTGGCTGAGCCAGACTCCCGACGGCGTTCCACGGAACAGGTAGAAGTGATCGGCGAACAACTGCCAGATTTTTCGACCATCCTGCTCCACCTGACCACCATCCAGGCGCGGCACGCCCAGAGATTCGAGCGGCACCCCTTGCGAATACAACATGCGGGTCAGGTAATGGTCGGGGATGATCAGCAGCTCGGCTGGTGTGCCAAAACTGCCGCCCTCCGTTACAAACATGTTCGGATCAACATGACCATGCGGGCATACCAGCGGTAAATCCGCGGCGGCAGCATAGATTCGGCGCGCCAGTTCGCGTTGCGTGGGTTCAGCGTCGAAGAAAAGGTTTTCATTGCGATGTTGTTCGATGGTCATGCGTTTCCCTTCCAATCTTTTGCTGCCCGTACCAGTGCGTCGATGTTTTCCGGCAAAGCTCCGGGGCTGATTCCGCCGCCGAAGGATAAAATCATCCCGCCGCCAGGCGCGCCTTTGTCCAGGCATTCGGTGGCAGCCAAATAATTTTGCTCCGGTGTGCCGCGAACGCCCAGACCAAGCGGCGCCACGTTGCCCATAAGCGCCACCCGGTGACCCATCTTCTGTTTGACCAACGTAACATCGGTCTCATGGCTAAAGTTAAAAACGTCAAAGCCAGCCTGCGACAGCGGCTCCAGCAAGTGCTGACAGGGTGTGTCATTGTGGTAGATGCGCAGCAAACCGGAAAAATGGTCAAATATACGTTTGAGGTGCGGCTCAACCATGGCCAAATACGTTCGTTTCGATACCATTCCCACCAGATCGTCCAACAGCAGAATGCCCTGCGGTGTGCGCAGCGTTCCCAATTGAGCTTCGAGCCAGCGAATCAGCGATGTAGTGACTGTCTCCAACAGGTTGGTGACCTGGTCAGGGTTGGTAATCATACCTTCCATCAGCGGGGTGATGCCGGTCAGCCAGGAGGCGGTAGTCAGCGGACCGCGGGCAGCTACCATGCCAATGCCCAAACCCTCGGCTTGCAGGCGCTGATCCATTTGCCCGTACAGGCGCAGCGCCAGCGGCATCAGGCCGTCTTCCTGCGGATTGACCGCTTCCATATCTTGCCAGAAAGCCAAATCTTTGACCAATGGCTCGATTGACGGCGGGCGGTCGGGGTAAAAGCGCATCCGGCAGCCAAAAGCGGACGGCTCTGCCGCCATGCCAAACTCCACCCAGAACCCGGGAATCCACACGACGTCCGGGAAACGCTTGAGTAAATCCAGGTTGATCTGCAGCCATTTGTCCGGGTAAAGGAAATAATCGCGCGTGTCGATGCCGACATAACCTGGCAGCCATGGGCTGTCAACGATCAATGCAACGGGCACCTGGTCTGGCGTGCCCAGGCGGGCTGCCGTTAAAAAGCGTTCCCAGTTTTGATTCATACAAAATGCCTTTATTAAATGGAATGAATTAGAGTTTGCGTCCCAGCAGGGTCTCGTATAGAGCGATCATGTTTTCGACCGGTACGTCAGCCTGAATGTTATGGACCGTGTTGAAAACATATCCCCCGCCCGGCGCCAGCGCATCGATATTACGGCGTACATCATCGCGTACCTCTTGGGGCGTGCCGTACGGTAGTACGCCCTGCGTATCCACTGCCCCGCCCCAGAAGCTCAACACATCGCCAAAATCGCGTTTTAACGCCGCCGTTTCCATACCCGTCGCCCGAATATGCACCGGATTGAGGATTTCCACCCCAATTTCAACAAAATCAGGGATCAACGGACGAACATTACCGCAGGAGTGGAAGAAGCGGCGTGCCTGCGGCGCCAGGTTGGCTACCCGGTCAAGAACTGCCTTCCAGTGCGGCTTGATCTGCTGGCGGAACATGCGCGGCGAGATGATCTGCGAGACTTGCGTGCCATAGTCGTCCGCATGGCTGATGACATCCACCACATCCGCCAGCTTTGGCAGCGCCATCTCCCAAAACGCCAGCTTGAGCTCGGTCAAGCGCTCGAATAACACCCCGGCCAATTCCGGCTCGCTGGCCATCATCATCAATAAATTTTCCATGCCAACAATGCGCTGTGCCATCTCGAAGATTCCGGCAAACGGGTCTTTGAGCACTACCGCGTAACCAGCGGCATGGAAAGCTTCGGCTTTTTCCCGCAGGCCGGCGATACGCATTGGATCGGCCAGATTTGGCCACGGGTACTTGCGAATTTCTTCGGCAGTCAGTTCCGGTTTATCCAACGGCGCCTGGTACAAACTGTAATACAGCCCATCCGGTCGGGGTTTACGGTGCGTAATGCCCCACTCGTCGTGATAACTCCAATACAACTCACCGGAATTCTCATCCTGCACTTCGGTTTCAAGCACCTGCCAGTTGTGACTGTTGCGCGGGTTCATGCCGCGCACATCCACGCCCAGCCGCTCTAATAGGTCGGGGTCGGGAACCGCCAGGCCTTGAATGGTGTCATAGACCTGTGAATCCACCGTCGGCAGCCCTAAAGCCGTGCGCAGCTTTTTGTAGGCTACCATATGGATGCCAGTCACCTGCGTACTGCCAAGGTCGAGCGGGATGCGGTCGGGTTCCTGATGCGCCAAGGCCGTGAGCAGGCGCTGCCTGCCGGTCAAAACATGTGCTTGAGTTGGTTCCATGACTCGTTAGGCTCCAATAATTTCGTTATTTGCGATAATAATCCGAAAGAAGCGTTTCCATCACGCGCGTCGTGCGCAGCCCGTTTTCCCCGGTGCTGACGCAGCATCCGCGCCCAAGGAGTTCATCCACCACCTGCTGGATCAAATGCTGCTGCACGTGCGGCGGCTGTGGGATGTCAAAGGACTGGCTGCCTTTTTCCGTCTCGAGCACTACCGGCTCATTTTCAAAGGTGGCGAAGCTCAATTTGCCCCGGTCGCCGCTGATGACCACCTGGTCGGTGGACGCGAAACTGTTGAAAGACCACAGCCCGTTACCAACCACACCGCTGGCGAATTCAAATGACCCGCTGACGATATCCTCAGCCGGGTACGCTCCGCCCTGATTGCGGGCGATTCCCTGCGCATTGGTAATCGGCCCCAGCACATAATCCAGAAAATCCAGCGTGTGAGAGGCCAAATCCACAAACAGGCCGCCACCGGCGGTCTCGGGCTGAACTCGCCAGGGCAGATTCCCGGCAGAAACTGGTTTGGCCGGCTGGGTGAGGGTGATTTGAACGTAGCGTATTTCGCCTAACCCGCCGCTGTCCAAAATTTCCTTGATTTTCACAAAACGCGGCAAGGCGCGCCGGTAGTACGCCACGAAGAGCGGCACCCCGGCGGAGCGGCAGGCATCGATCATTTGCTGGCATTCGGCTGTATCGAGCGCCATCGGTTTCTCGACATACGCCGGTTTGCCAGCTCGGGCAACCGCCAGGGTATATTCCTTATGCATATGCGGCGGGGTGGCGATATAAACCGCATCCACCTCAGGATCATCGATCAATTGTTGAGCGTCGTCGTACCACCGCGGCACCCCGTGACGCCGGGCGTAATCCTGCGCCAGCGCCCCATTACGCCGCATGACCGCTACCAGCTGCGAACCGTCCGCTTTTTGCAGCGCCGGCCCGCTTTTGACCTCGGTAACGTCACCGCAGCCAATGATGCCCCAACGAACCACGTTCACGCAGCTAACCCTGGTGGATCCACGATGCGGGCTTTCATCCAATCGTTGCTGTTGTGGAAATCCGCCACCGCGTTGCCCGGGTGCACCAGCGCGTCGAACAGCGACCGGTCCTCGTCAGCCAAAGTCATATCCATCACCGGCAAGAAGTCTTCCAGCTGCTGCAGGGTGCGCGGCCCAATGATGGGGGCGGTCACGCCGGCCTGATCCTTGATCCACAACAATGCCAGGCGCGCTGCGGTCATGCCGCGTTCGGATGCCAGTTCAGCCATCTTGCGTCCGACCTCGATGCCGATCTGAGTGATGCGCTCATCCAGCGCGGGGCTTTTCCAGTTGTCACGCCGCGAGCCAGCGGGAACCTCGGAAGAGTTGTTGTAACGGCCTGCCAACATGCCCATCGCCAACGGCGACCAGGGCAAAACCGCCAGGCCATACTTCTGGCACAGCGGGATCAATTCGTTTTCGGCGCGGCGGTCAAGCAGGTTGTACGGCGGTTGCTCGCTGACATACCTTGTCCAGCCGTACCGCTCGCTCAGCGCCAACCCCTCCATCAGCATCCAGGCCGCGAACGTCGAAGACCCGGCATACAGAACCTTGCCGGAGCGCACCAGATCATCCATGGCGCGCAGAGCCTCGTCCTGCGGCAAATGAGCCGGCGGCGGGCGGTGCAGTTGGTACAAGTCAATATGATCGGTCTGCAGGCGGTGCAGCGAATCCTCGCATCCTTTGATGATGTGATAACGGCTGGCGCCGGCGTCATTAGGACCTTCCCCGGTGCGGTTAAAGACTTTGGTCGCCAGGAAAACCTGATCGCGCTTTCCGGAGTCCTTCAACGTCTGGCCGACGATGCGTTCGCTCTCGCCG
>DATBWK010000281.1:0-2237 GCA_036514835.1 Bellilinea sp. | reverse complement strand
CGGGCCTTACCGCTGGATTCGCCACCCGCTGTATGCCTTCGCGCTGCTCGAATTGCTGATGCTAGCCTTATTGGCGGACAGCTGGTTTCTGTTGACCTTTCCGATCATCGGGTTTGTGGTTTTTCGCTTGATCATCATCCCCCGCGAAGAAGCAAATTTGGTTTATGCGTTTGGTGAGCGGTATGAGGCCTATCAGCGTCGCAGTGGTGCACTGATACCTCGGCTGCAGATAGATGTTGAGAGCAAGCGAGAAAAAGACGCGTGAACAACGATCAGAGTAGCCGAACCATCCGCTGGGCTGGCAGGCTAGAGTCCGGGGCTGGACGCAGCTGGCAATGCTAAGCCAGATCGTTCCAGTTAGCGGGTTGGAAAGTTAATAACAGGTGGTTTATGTCAAAATTGGCTGAGTACCGCACCAAACTGCGGTCGCTGACGGAATGGGATGTGTTTTTGTTGGCCGAATCCGGGCTGCCAGGACCGCGCGGCAACCTTGAACTGGCTCAGGCGGTCGCGGAAGAAGGGAATCCCGCCCTGTTCTGGCGTTACCTGGAGTATTCGGCAGATACAGCCCCGGTCAACTCGCCGTACGAATTTCTGGCCTTCTGTGGAACAGTGGGGCTTGGCCGGCTTCTGGCAGAAGGCGACCGCGGCGTGCTGCCAGAATTGCGCCGCTGCGCCTCAGATCCGCGCTGGCGCATGCGCGAGGCTGTGGCTATGGCGCTGCAGCGGCTTGGCGATGCCGATATGGATGCACTTTTGGCTGTAGCCGAAGAATGGAGCCGGGGTACGCCGCTCGAGCAGCGGGCGGCGGCAGCCGGCATCTGTGAACCACGGCTGCTGCGCCAACCCCAACACGCCCTGGCAGCGTTAGAGATCCTGGATGCCATCACAAATTCGATCCTCGCGCTTCAGGACCGGCGCAATGAAGGCTTCCTGGCGCTGCGCAAGGGATTGGGATATTGCTGGAGCGTGGCTGCCGCGGCATTACCGGCGGCCGGAAAGACGTTCATGGAAAAATGGCTGACGCATCCTGACCCGGATATCCAGTGGATCATGCGTGAGAACCTGCAAAAAAACCGGCTGGTGCGCATGGATTCAGATTGGGTGGCTTCCTGGCGCGCCAGAGCCGCCGGGCAAAAGCCCTCGAAAAACCACGAATAGCCAGTAATGATGGTGAGGTCAGAAAAGGGACGAACTTAATAGGAAAATAATAGAATAACTTACGGCATGGGGACTGTTGATATAATTAGTCATATTTCCAATTAAATTCTTCTACCCACCGCCAGCCGGGAATACAGAGGGAAATCACTATGGACACCAGTCACCGTACTCGAACCGAGCGTTGGGCAGGCCTGGCGCTCATGCTGGGCGGCTTTCTCATGGCAGCTGCCTGGGTAATCTTTATCAATGTTCACGGACCGACCTCCTTTAATCAAGACGGCGCCTTCCTTGGCAAGGGTATGTTTTTCTGGGGCGTGATGACCAGCGCTCCGCCCAGCCTGCTGATTGCGCTCGGCTTGATTCTGCTCTACCCGCAGCTGGTACCGCCGGGAGTCCGCCTGGTGCGCGCCGCTTTCATCATTACGTTGATCGGGCTCACCGTAACAGCTATCACCGATTTGGTCCTTGGCGCCATGGGACCGCCCTTCTTAATGCCGTTGCTTGGCTTTGGGCTGATTCTGCTGGGTGTTGGCAACCGGCATAATCCCTGGATGCAGGGCATCCGCCGCACGATCGTATTGTTGATCGGCACCTTACTGCTGATCGCCTTTGCCTCATTTTTGATCCCGCTGGAATTCTTTGACCGTTACGGCGGGTACAGGTACTTCGGTGTCGCGGCGTATTTTCTGCCCGGCCTCAACTGGGCCTGGTTTGGGCTGGGCTTGTGGCGGGAGAAGTGGATGGAAGAGTAAGTTTTGCTGGAAGGCGCCTGCCGATTAAGGTTGTTACATCCCGCCCGGTTTCTGGGCCCCCGACCGGAGGGAGTGGGGTGATCAAGCGCAGCGAATGGGATGCGCGCACCGCAATTGACAAATCTTTCTCGTTCGCGCCGCCTGACCGTAAGGTCTCCATTTTCCAACCGATTTTCTCCGTGTTCTCTGTTCCTCCGTGGTAATTTGTACTTGGTGATCTTTCCTCTTGACAAAATAGAACATTTATCCTATAATGAATCTGGTGTGTACCTTACCAACTTGTCGCCAATTCTTGATTCCGCTCCTCATTTCGCTTATCAACTG
>DATBWK010000280.1:0-10968 GCA_036514835.1 Bellilinea sp. | reverse complement strand
GGTGGTGGAACGCGGGCTGCGCGGCGAGCGCTTTGTGCCCAACGACGCCCAGTTCGAAGCCGGCGAGATCGTGCGCCTGATCACCGGGCCGAACATGAGCGGCAAGTCCACCTTCCTGCGGCAGGCGGCGCTGATCGTGTTGATGGCGCAAATTGGCAGCTACGTACCCGCCACCTCGGCAGTGATTGGATTGGTGGACCGCATTTTTACCCGCATCGGCGCGCAAGACGAGATCCATGCCGGTCAGAGCACCTTCATGGTTGAGATGATCGAAACGAGCAACATTCTACACCACGCCACACCGCGCAGCTTGCTGATTCTGGACGAGATCGGGCGCGGCACCAGCACCTATGACGGGCTGTCGATCGCCTGGGCGGTGGTGGAGTACATTCACAACCATCCAAGACTGCGGGCTCGCACGCTGTTCGCCACTCACTTCCATGAACTGACCCAGTTGAGCGAGCTGCTGCCAGGGGTACGCAATTACAACGTCGCCGTGACCGAATCAGAGGGCAAGGTGGTGTTCCTGCACAAGATCGTACCGGGCGGCGCCGACCGTTCTTACGGTATTCACGTCGGTCAACTGGCTGGGCTGCCGCAGCCGGTGGTGCAGCGCGCCAGCGAGATCTTGCGCCAACTGGAGGCCTCATCGGGTAAAGCCGTCAAAATAACCCCCAATTTGCCCGAGCAGATGATGTTGTTTCCGGAGACCAACCCGATCCTGAAAGAATTGGACGAGTTGGACATCAATGGACTCTCGCCCATCGAAGCGCTCAACCGGCTGTATGAGTGGCAGCGAAAGTACATTCGCCGCGACTGATTAGTAGCGCTCGCTCTCGGATTCCATGAAGGGGAAAGTCATCTGGCTGAAGCGCAGGCGCTCCATGTGGCTGTTGAAGATCGTGTCAGCCCGCAAGCCGCTGCGCCAGGACTTGACCTGGGCAAATAGGGCTTGCGCTTTAGGTTTCAGGTCTGCTCCTGTTGCCAGATGGGTCCACCATACCGCCTGGGCGGCATAGGTCACCACGTTGCGCGGCTCGATGCGGTCAAAATCATCGAAGAACCAGCCACAGGACGTGAACATGCGCTGTTTGTTCAACTGCGCCCGCAGCAGAAGATCAATGCGACTCACGGTTTCCTCGGTCAATTCACAGGTGCAGGCTGAACCGATCAGATCCTTGAGCGGAATTCGACCGTGCAGCACCTGGATATAAGCGTAAAGCAGCTGCCAGGGGTCGTCACAATGGGGCTGTAGAGTCTTCAGGTAAACCTCATCCAGCGCAGCGCCCAACTGGTCCATGGCGGAACGCAGTTTGGCTTTCCAGTCGCCGCTCGGGCCGCAGGGACAGGCCTCCTTCCAGCGGGCGATGCCGTGATGGCAGCTCCAGGAGGTGTTCTGGCGTATTTTGATGTTTTTTTGCGGAGGGTTGGCCAATAACCACAGGCCGGGGTAGGTAAATTCAGCCACGTCGACTTTGCGGGGCGAGTGGTAGAGGTACGAGAGGAATTTATCGCGGAACTGCTGGTGGTGCCCATACAGCTCGCCATCGGAGGCGATGGTGATCAATTCCTGAGCATCCGGCTGATCGCCGTTAAATTGGAACTGAGGCTGGAGCACATCCTGTAGGAAGTGATCGGCGTTGGTGGTGGCTGACGGATCAAAGCTGACCCGCATACTCAGCTCAGCGTCATAAAAAATGACCGCAATTCGTTTTCCGCCGGGCAGGTTCACCCAGTAAGGTTGGTTGGTGTCCAGGTTGTCGGTGTCCGCCTGCCAGGGGGCTAAAATCGTAAATTCGATGCCGGCTTCAGCAGCCACCAGCAGTGTCTCAATGTCCACCGCAGCTTCCGGCAGCCACAGACCGGCTGGTTTGTGGCCAAAACGGTACTCAAAGTCGGCGATTCCCCACAGAATCTGAGTTTTCTTGTCATGCAAAGCAGCCAGCGGCAGGATGGTGTGATGGTAGGGCTGCGCCATGGCATTGCCGACTCCGTGGCGCAGGAAATTCTTGCGTTCCTGCTGGATAATCTTGGAGACCGTGATGGTATCGTATGAGAGCATCCAATTGAAAAGGGTAGGGCCAATATCGAAACTGATCCACTCAAAGTTGCCCTGGTCGGCGTTGGGCCGGTAGCATTGTTCGTGGACACGTTCATTCCAGTCGTGATAGGGGAAGGCCCCATCCTCGCGGGGGATCAAGCCGGTGGTCGGGTCCTCGCGGACCGGTTGGTAGAAATGTCCATGGATGGTGACTGCTCGTTTGCTCATACGGTTAAATTGGCCCTTTCCGAAGGGCAGGTCGTCCTCTGCGATATACCAGATAATCCAGCTGGGTGTGAAACCGGGCTGGTAGAATGCCAAAAACCCGCGGTACAGTATCGAGGTTGGTCGTGCGGTCGGCTGCCAGATAATCCAGCCAGAAGATGGAAATCGGCGCGCGGGCGAATTGTTCAAGCATCAGGCCGACCATGCGCAAATAGGGCGGTGAAAAGTTGCTCATTAAACGCCGCACCCCAATTTTTTCCATGACGATTTCAACTACCTGACGAAAGGGCAAAGCTTCCACGCCGCCGATCGAGATCACCTGGTTGATGAATGCCGGTGATTCATAGGCGATCATCATGGCAGCTACCAGATCCTCAATCCATAACGGCTGCACCAGACTGGACCCATCCCCGGGTAGGAGAAATGGCCCTGGCCAGGAGCGCAGTATGCGGGCGATGTTGGTGGTGAACTGGTCTCCCGGGCCGAAAACCACACCGGAGCGGAAAATGGTATAGGGCAAACCGGACTGGATGATCGACTGTTCGGCCAGGCCTTTTGCCTTGAAAACGGAATATGCCGAATATTGGTCTGCACCCAGGTGACTGAGGTAGACGATGCGCTTTACGCCAGCTTCGGCGGCGACTTCGGCCAAAACCTGTGTGCCTTGAATATCCACTTCTTGCAGCCGAGCGTGCGAACTGTGGCGTTCATTACCCGCCAGGTGGAAAACAGTATCTACGCCGCGTAAAGCGGCGCGCAGGCTGCGCTCATCCAGCAAACTCGATACGGCTGCTTCCACGGCGATCCCCCTGGGTAGCTGTGGAGAAGTCTTGGATGGTTTGAGTAAAGTGCGTACTTCCTGGCCGCCTGCAATCAGGTGGCGCACCAGCGTCCGGCCAATGAAGCCCGTGCCTCCGGTAACTAAGATCATAAACGGGTGAATTATAGCAGAAATTCAATGAAACTTCACTTACCAGGGGATTGTAAGTTAGGCGATGGTTAGTGGCATGTTTCTTGTAACATTACCAGGCACAAGCCAATCGTAGATTTAATAATCAGGGAATGACGAAAATGACCAATTCAACCCATCGTTCCGCAGGATCCCAGCCTTTCTCGCAAACCGGCCGCCTCGGTTTCCATTATTTTCCGGATACATTGCACTACACCGAGCGGGATTTGCAGCTTTGGCTGCCTATATTAATGGAATTGAACGCCAGCTGGCTGGTCATTCGATCGGAATCCGACCGCGCCATCCCGGAACACTTCATTACTTCCCTTAAAAAAGTTGGCATCCAGCCGTTCATTCAATTTGATCTGCCGCTTGGCAAGCCGGTGGATATGGCGGAAATCACCCCACTGATCCAGTCTTATATCCACTGGGGCGCCATGCATATTCAATTCTTCGACCGGCCGAATTTACGCTCGTCCTGGCCGGCTGGCGGTTGGGCGCAGCAAGATCTGGTGGAACGCTTCCTCGACCGTTTCCTGCCTTTAGCCGAGCTGGTGGCACGCGAGAATGCAGTGCCGGTACTTCCGGCCTTTGAACCCGGCGGCAATTTCTGGGATACAGCCTTTCTGCGCAGCGCTTTGCAATCCATCGAACGGCGCGGCATGACCGGCGTTTTGGACAAGCTAGCTATCGGCGCCTATGCCTGGACGAACCACCACCCGGTGGATTGGGGCGCGGGCGGTCCGGAATATTGGCCGGATGTCCGTCCGTATTTCACGCCAAGCACCTCGCAAGATCAGTGCGGTTTCCGCATTTACCAGTGGTATCAGGCAGTAGCGCAGGCTGTGTTACAGCGCCCGGTACCGATTTTCCTGCTGCAAGCCGGGCTTCCCGCCCACCCGGACAAGATCAAAGCCAATGAACTAGCATCCGCAGAGCATGGCAGGGTTACCAAAGAACTGTACACCTGGGTCACCGGCAAAGAATTGGTGATCGAGAAAGGCATCGAGAATTTACCCCCGCCGCAGCTGGACATGCCGGAAGAAGTGGAAGCCTGCAACTTTTGGCTGCTCTCCGCTGACAGGCAGAGCAAATACCGCGACCAGGCCTGGTTTCACGAGGGCCGCCCGCAACTGCCGCATACGCAGTCGATCGCCAAAAATTTCACACCGCCAGCAGCTGATGCCTTCGTCAACCCGACCATTACCAATGATACCGTTTTCAAACGCATCCAGCACCCAATTTCGCATTACATCCTGTTGGCCAACGGCCAACACGGCGGGTGGGAGCAGCAGCTGGCGCGGATGCTGCCGTTTGTCAGCAAAAACCACCCTACCATTGGGTTTTCGGTGGATGAAGCTGCGCTGGCAGGCAAAATTACCATCATCGGCAAGTCGCCGTACATCACCGCTGACACGGTCGCCCGGCTGACGCGTTCCGGCTGTCAGGTCGAGCAAATTAGCGAAGATGGCACAAATCTTGCATATTAAGTCCGTAGAGAGGTAACCCATGAACCTGACCCGTAACGGCACATCACAGTCCAACACTATCGCTGTCCCCGGCAAACCCGTTCTGAAAGTCATCGGACTGGGCGGCGGCGGTTCCAACGCTGTCAACCGGATGATCGAGCTCGGCCTGACAGGCGTTGATTTCATCGCTGCCAATACTGATGCCCAGACGCTCAAAACAAGCCTGGCGCCCACCAAAATTCAGTTGGGCAGCAAATTGACCCGCGGACTGGGTGCCGGCGGCAATCCGAGCGTTGGCGAAGCGGCAGCCGAAGAAAGCTACCGCGAACTGAATCAGGCACTGGCCGGGGCAGACATGGTATTCCTCACCGCTGGTATGGGCGGCGGCACGGGTACCGGTTCTATCGCCATAGCAGCCCGGGTAGCCCGCAGCCTGGGCGCCGTGACTGTTGCCGTGGTCACCACGCCGTTCATGTTCGAGATTGGCAGACGCCAGGTTAACGCCCGCGAAGGCTTAGCCCGGCTGCGCCCCTACACCGATACCTTAATCACCATCCCCAACGACCGCCTGCTCAAAGTTGCTCCGCGCGACCTCCCACTGGAAATGGCTTTCCGTCTGGCAGATGATGTACTGCGCCAGGGCATTCAGGGCATCTCTGAATTGATCACCGAAACCGGCCTGATCAACGTGGATTTCTCGCACATCCGCAACATTATGCAATCCGGCGGCGGTTCGCTGCTTTCGATCGGCATTGGTCAGGGTGAACGCAAAGCCCAAAAAGCTATCGAACACGCACTCAACCACCCGCTGCTTGAGTCGATTAACCTGGCACATGCCAACAGCATTCTGGTT
Source organism: Bellilinea sp. (assembly GCA_036514835.1). Taxonomy (GTDB): domain Bacteria; phylum Chloroflexota; class Anaerolineae; order Anaerolineales; family Anaerolineaceae; genus Bellilinea. Next base: position 5,431 of record DATBWK010000280.1, on the reverse strand, counting down.
AACTTCACCTCCGGGCCAGATCTGACCTTCACTGAGGTTGTGGAAGCCCTCAACGAGCTACAGGAAAAAACCAACAATAAAGCCGAAATCATCCCCGGAGTTATCACCGACCCTCGCATGGGCGACCGAGTGCAGGTCATTATGATCCTGACCGGACTTGGCGCTACACCGGTGGAAGTATCTTCCTTCCAACGCCGCACCGTTACCCCGACACCGGAGGCAACCTCCTTCCCGATGCCGGTTGACAGTCTACAGGCAGACAGCCAGGTGATGGAAGTTGCTTCCATGCGTTCCGACCTGGATATTCCGGCATTCCTGCGCCGCCGGGCACGCTAAACAGTGGAGCTCATGATGGATGCCAAAACCATTTCCGCAGTCTGCAAACAGGTTTATGCCAAATTTCCCGAAGTCAACGGCGCTAAACCGAAGGTAAAAGCGCAGACCGAAGAGACTTTTCTGATGATTTTTGAAGGCACCGGCACTGCCGCCAACGGCGCTGCCATACGCCGCACCGTTCGGGCTGTCGTCAATGCCAGCGGCAAGATTACCAAACTCACCACTTCACGCTAAACACGAGGTTACCGATGAACGCTTCCTTCTACCGCAAAATGGAAATCGCTGTCTGGGATATGGTCATTGAATACCTGACCAGCTCCAACACCGTGCGCACCATCGTCAAAGAATGGCTGGCCCTCAAACAATCTGAGAAAATGGGTGTTTATGCCGCGACCATTGTCATGGGCGGCGCTTTTGGGCTGTTCCTCGGCCTGGCTATCCCCCAGATTTTAGCTTACGTCCAATAATCAACATCCATGACGAAGTGGCTGCGGTGCCTCCTGATCTGCGCACTAATCTTCGGCTTTCTGCCCGTCACCGCTGTTCAGGCTGTGCGCGGGGTGCCAGGATCGGCTGAGTTCGGCTACGGCGCCTGGCTGCATCCAAATGGAGAATTTTTTGACCAGGGATTAGCTCTGGTACAAGACCTGGCATTGGATTGGGTTGGCGTCGAGGTCGATTGGGCTGCATTGGCTGCCACCTCGGATACCAAAATCGACACCGCAATTTTAGATCGCGCTGTTTCCACCGCAGCCAGCAGCGGAACGGCTGTCATGTTTAGTTTGACCAATCCGCCCGATTGGGCGATGACACCCGCCGGACCCGACACCGCAGCCACCGCGGGGTTTGTTTTGAACCTCAGCACACGCTATGGCGACAAATTATGCGCCATCGAACTGCTGCCCGGCGCCAACACCACTGCCGGCTGGCACGCCAACCCAGACCCGGCTGCCTATGCAAATTTATGGCTCACCGTTCGCTCGCAATTGGACACTGCCGGGAGTTCGCTGCACCTGATCGCTGGCGGATTAAGGCCGTGGTCAGCAGCATCCGCCCCTGCAGATTGGACCGATCTGGATTTTCTGCGCGGCTTGTACGCAGCCGGGGCAAAAGACTGGATGAGCGTTTTGAGTATCCAATTTCCGCAATTGACCGGCCTGCCGCTGCAAACTACAGCTGATTCTGGCACACCCTTGCGCCATTATGAAGCGGTTCGGCAAGTCATGCAGGAAAATAATCACCAAACTGGACAAATTTGGGTGACACTATTCAACTCTCCTGATGGTACAATATCTGTAACCGATTCCCGTTTTGCGGATCGACAGCACCAGACAGAATGGTTACAGCAAGCGTTAATACAGGTGCGGTCGCAATTATACATGGGTGTCGTTTTTGCCCACAATCTGAACCCGGCTCAATCCAATTCAACACTTTATCGGTATGATGCGCTCGTGGTAGACCGCGTCTCTGTCCATCCGTTTTACTCGGTCTTTAAAGCGATCATCCGCCAGACTAACCCTGAGACCGGCGCTGCCCGACCCGGGAAGCCCAAAGGTACCATCCTCTTAAAGTGTAAATACAAAACCTGACATGCGGAAATTCGTCATCTTCCTGACCATCCTTGTTTTTCTAGCTTGCCTGGGATTTGGCCTTTACACATCCTACAAGCCTGATGGAAACAAGAACCAGGTAGAAGGCCGATTTTCACCCACTGTCTCACCTGTATCTGAATATCAAAGCAATTATCTGATCATCCACGTCGATGATTTGTTAGCCGAAAACCCCCAGCTCATCAGTGTGTGGGGGTTAATTGCGTATTACCCCGAACCTAAGTTGATTTTCCAGGCGCTGTATCCCATGCCGACAGCTACAAATGACGAGGTGCTGCGGCGGTACAAGCTTTCCAATCAGAAGATTCCCGATCCAGCCTGGCTGCGGGCGCTGGCGGATTTTAACCAAATTACCTGGGATAACTACATTCTGCTCGACACTTCAGCGATGAACGGACTGGGTGCCGCAGCCTACGGCGGGGGAATCAATTTTGAGCTGCCGGAGGACCCGGTTGGCGCCGAGAGGCCGTATATGCAGGCCATGTGCGACTCCTTCGCAGCTCAGGGACGCAATTTCCTGCTGGCATATCAATGGAAAGATCTGATTCCAGATCATTTCCGTTCGAACGTCAGTCTGGACTTCGGCCTGGTGAATACCGATAAACTGCTTTCACCGGGTCTGCCAATTGCCTGCGAAATTTACTAAGTAATGGCCTGGTGGTTCCTTCATTCTAAATCCGGCTGGTTCACCGGCTATGGTATAATTCGCCCGTTAAAATCAAAAATTGGCTCTTGCATCTACAGAATGGAGAACGCGTGAACGCAAATATTGACCCCACCGTTGTTGCCGATGACGTCGTCGTCACAATGGACTACACCCTGACCGTTAATGGCGAAGTAATCGACTCATCCGATGGCAACGACCCCCTGGAATTTCTGCAGGGACACCAGAATATCGTTCCTGGATTAGAGCGAGAGCTGTACGGCTTGAAAATCGGAGAGAGTAAAAAGGTTACCGTCACCCCTGCTGAAGGCTATGGCGAGGTTGATTTGGATGCCTTCCTGGATATCTCGCGCAGCGAGTTCCCGGATGACATTCCGCTCGAGATTGGCGTTGAGCTTGACCTGCGCGATGATGACGGCGAAGTCATGTCTGCCACCATTTCCCAGGTGGAAGGCGATAATGTGCAGCTGGATCTTAATCACCCGCTGGCCGGCGAAACGCTGGAATTCGATATCAAGATCGTTGGCTTGCGCCCCGCGACCGAAGAAGAGTTGGAACATGGTCACGTCCACGGCACCGACCATGATGAATACGACGAGGATTTCGACGAAGAATTCATCGACGCGGCTGACAGCGACAAAGAATAATTCCTTGATCGGATGTACTACAGATAGACCCCGGTTGTCCGGGGTCTATCTTTATTAAGTCTAGCGGCAGAGGTTACATCATGCCGTAACGGCGCATGGCGGTGTGCAATATTTCCAGCACCAATTCAGTGTGATCCATGCCGTCAGCTGCGGCTTCGATGACAATATCTGAGATTCCAGGTGTAAGACCTGGCAGCGGATTAATTTCCAGAATGTACGGCTTGTTGTTGTTGTGTACGTCCAGGCGAAAATCAACCCGCGATACATCCAACCCGCCGGTGACTCGGAAGGCAGCAGCTGCCAGCCAGTTGAGTTCATCCACCATATCTTCGTCCAGCGGCGCCGGGCAGAGGTAGGTCAGATCAGCTGCCAGTTGAACCTTTAGCCGGTTGGAATAGACGGTATCGGTTTCCTCGTAAGGCTTCAAATCCACTTCTAGCGCCGGGAAGAAACGCAGCCCGGCTTGAATGCGCGGGGCATCCAGATTTTCCGGCAGGCGGCGGCTCACAGGTCCAATCAGGTTGCCCACCATGCCAACAGTGACTTCCCGACCTTCGATGTAGCTCTCTACCAGCACGGTTTGTTTATATTTTTCGAGCAGTGCGCCGACTTGCTCGCGCAACTCGCTTTCGTTATGCACGATTGACTTTTTACTGACGCCCATACCCGTGCCTTCGCGGCTGGGTTTGACGAACAGGGGATACTTCATTTTGGGGTCGAGGGGTTCGTCGACCCGCTCAAAGGATTGAAAATCAGGCGTGGGCAGATCATGATAGGTGAGCACCCGCTTTGTCATGGGTTTATCCAACGCCAAAGCCAATGTCAGGACCTTTGAGCCGGTGTAGGGGACGCGCATCACTTCCAACAAAGCGGGAATCTGAGCCTCGCGGGCATCGCCAAAATGGCTCTCGCAAATATTGAAGCAGATATCCGGTTTGAAGCGCGGGAGCAGATCGACCAGGCTCAGATCGCCTTCAAAATACTCGGCATCGTAGCCGCCAGCTTTAATAGCATTTACCAGCGCCAGAACGGTGGATTCCGAATCAAGGTCGTCCCACTGGTCATCGGGCATACCATCCCAGTGAGGGGCATTCTTCTTTAAATTGGCCAATACTGCCACGCGCAATTTGTCAACCATGTGAATCCCTCACGTTCTATCCGGTCGGGTCAGGTTTCTCGAAAGAACATCCTAAGCTAACAAAGGAATAGTATACTCAAGCATCCGGAAATTAGCGGAAATCCGCGATGGTTTTTTCCCGGACTTCTCAATTTTGTGTAGACTCAATAGGAATTGCATGACCTTCACAACCAATTCATCCCAGGTGGTCCGCAAGATCTTCATTTGTAACAACGGAAAGTGCGCCGCGACCAGCACCGCCAAAACGATCTATGAATCATTAGTTGAAATGATCCATGAACGCGGGATGGACGAATATGATGCACCGCTGCGCCTAAAATGTCTGATTTCAGGCTGCCTGGATGTATGCGAAAATGGACCGGTGATGGTCGTTCATCCCGGTGCAACCTATTACCAGAATGTCGATCAGACAACACTTCTGCGCATCTTCGAACATCACTTACTGCGGGGTGAAATAGTTCCCGAATACGTACATATTCATAAAAGCCAGATTGAAGAATGACTCAAAAAACAGGGCTGAAATATCAGCCCTGTTTTTTTTCATACCATTTGAAACCCATTATCAGACAGTAATCCGGTCGCCCAGGATTTCGCGGAGCCGTTTCTCGTCGTAATCCACCATGATTTGGCCGTCGATGTCGAAGGTGGGGGTGGTCTCGTAGCCGTTTGCCCAGCGGCGAACCTGCGCGCCTGCCGCGCGGTTCCGCGAGATATCGACCTCCTTATAATCCAAGTGGTTCGCCTCAAAGAAAGCGCGCGCTTTGCGGCAACCCGGGCACCAGGTATTGCAATACATCACGATTCCGCCGTGCGGGAGTTCAGCAGCCAATGCATCCAAATCAATCGGGTGCTTTTTGGCATTCTCCGGGTCAATTTGGCGCAAAATGGCAAAGATCTCGTCGTTATTCGGCTGGTCATCGATATCGTGAATGTCTATGTAACGGATGATGCCCTCTTTATCAATGATGAAGATCGCCCGTTCGGAGTAGCCTTCATCGCGCAGCACACCATACTGGCGCGCCACCATGCCGTGCGG
>DATBWK010000279.1:0-4734 GCA_036514835.1 Bellilinea sp. | reverse complement strand
CCGGCAGCCATTCAGCGCCTGTATGCTGCCAAAGGACGCGATATGTCCAAAGCCATCGCGGTGCTGGTAGGCGCGGTGGAGCAACTGCAGCGGGTCACCCCAGGCCTCACCCAGGCTGCTGATCGTCTGGCAGCCCATTTTTGGCCGGGGGCGTTAACCCTGGTGATTACCCGCCGTCTGGAGCTGCCGACCGAACTTTCTGCCCTGCCCACCATCGGCGTTCGCATGCCAGATCACGCCTTTGCGCTCCAGCTTCTGCGGGCCAGCGGACCGTTGGCTACCACTTCCGCCAACCGCTCAGGGGAGGAAAACCCTCTGACGGCTGATGATGTTCTCGATCAGTTGGGCGGCCGCATTGAATTGGTGCTGGACGGCGGACGCTGCCCTGGCGGGGTGCCATCCACCGTCGTCGATTGCACCGTTCCAGACGGCCGAATTTTGCGTGAAGGAGCGCTTTCGGCGGAAGAAATTCGGGCGGTTTTAGGAAATTAAAATTCGCTCGAAACCCCGCAGCCTGATTCATGCTACAATAACCGCATGAATCCGGCTCCAGAACGCGTCAAACCTTCTCCGCGTCATCGCCGCCAGACCTTCTGGCAAATTCTGCTGCCGGTGATTCTGGCCAGTCTGGCAGTCATTGCCCTGGTGGTTTTCGCCTCGATCGCCACAGTCAGCGAGTCGACCATGCCAGCCACTTTTGCTAACATCTCCACCATTTGGCTTATCATTCCGCTAATGGTCGTCGGGGTAATGTTTTTCCTTTTTACCGTCGGCCTGATTTTCCTGATGTCGCGGCTATTGCGTAATATTCCAGCCTACACGCGGCTGGTCCAGATTTACCTGCAAATCTTTAGCATCCGGGTCGACTCGATCCTGGACCGGATAGCGCAGCCGCAAATCGCTGTGCTAAGCCGCTGGGCTGCCTGGCGCGAATTTTGGCGCAAGGTATGGCATATCGGCCGGCGCGCCTGACGTCGTCCCATTTCGAAGGAGGATCACGCATCCATGGGTAAATATAGAAACAACTACATTATTGTTGGAGCCTTGCTCGGTGCAGTGGCAGGCGTTATCGCGGCGATTCTCATGGTTCAGCGGGCTGAAGAAGCGCATCAAACGCCAAAATTGACCGCCGGAGACGGCGTCAAAGTTGGGCTCGGCGTTCTGGGTGTGCTCAAATTGATTTCCGATATCGGAACGACCAAAAAGTAATCCTTCCTTCCCTGCATTTACGACTGTATTCCGATTTGGCGGGATAAGCCCGGGAAATTTCGCGCCTTCCATCCATAGCATCGGAGCTTGTTTTTACATATCTCACACGTACCCTGAATAATATTTTCGATTGACAGGCGGGGAAGTATGGTTAGTCCATCAGCGCTGCGCTTTATCGTCGCTGGCAAACTCCAAAGAGATTACATCCTGCCGGTCAGCGGCAAGGAAGCGCTGGATGTTCCCGGTGGAAGTCTCCTTTACGCAGCCTTTGGCCTGAAATTATGGGAAAGCCAGGTCGGTTTGATCGGCCGGGTAGGTGAGGATTATCCGCAGGACTGGTTGGAAAAGCTCACGCAGATGGGTTTTGACCGGCGCGGCATCCGCATCCTTCCAAAAGCGGTGGATTTACGTTTTTTTGCGGCTTACCCGGATGCTGAGACCCGCTCCCTCTCCAATCCTGTATCGCACTTTGCCCGCCGCGGTCTGCATTACCCCAAATCCTTGCTGGGCTATGTTGAACCGGGTCAGGTGTTGGACAGCCGTGTGACCCCCAGCGACATCACCGTCCGCATCACAGATTTTCCCGAAGATTATCTGGATGCGACCGCTGCGCACATTGCACCGCTGGATTTTCTCAGCCACACCTTGCTGCCATCCACCTTCCGCCAGGGGCACATTACCACCATCACGCTCGACCCGCCAGCCAGTTACATGTCGCCGATTTATTGGGATGAAATTCCAGGCCTGCTGCGCGGAATTAGCGTATTCCACGCCTCCGAGGAAAAAATGCGAGCCTTATTCCAGGGCCGCAGCAGTGACCTGTGGGAGATGGCCGACTCGATTGCCAGCCACGGTTGTGAGCTGGTGGTCATCAAACGCGGTGTCCACGGGCAATATCTTTATGATCACGCCCATCACCTGCGCTGGACCATTCCAGCCTACCCTGCCCAGGTTGTGGATCCAACCGGCGCCGGCGATGCTTTCTGCGGCGGGTTTTTAGCCGGATTTCGCGAAACTTACGACCCTCTGGAATCCGCTTTACGCGGCAATATTTCTGCTTCGATCGTCATCGAAGGCACTACGCCTTTCTACGTAAATGACTCGCTCCCTTCCCTGGTAAAAATGCGTTTGGAATCCCTTCGTACGCTGGTGCGCCGCTTATGAATCCCTTGACGCCTTCGCAGCTGAATCAATGGCTGGAATGGATTTGCACCATCCAGCAAATTCCCGCGCCTACTTTCAGTGAAGGTAACCGGGCAGCCTATCTGCAAACCGAATTCACCCGCCTAGGGATGCCGGACGTCCAATTGGATGAGCGTGGTAACGTTTTGGCACGCTGGCCTGGCGGGAAGGATCGTCCGCTGATCATCAGCGCCCACCTGGATACCGTTCACCGAGCAGATTCCCCGCTGCCGCTCATCCGCACGGACTCACGCATCACCGGCCCGGGCATCGCCGATAATTCCACCAGTCTGGGGGCTTTGCTCGTTCTGGCAGACTTGCTAATAGAAGGTCAGCAGCCGTACCCCGGTGATATCTGGCTGGCAGCTAATGTCTGCGAAGAGGGATTGGGTAACCTGGCGGGCATGCAAGTACTGGTAGACCGCTTCCAGGATCAGCCCCGCGCTTACATCGTTTTGGAAGGGTTGGGGCTGGGGCAGGTGTGCCACCGCGGATTGGGCGTGGTCCGCTATCAGGTCAAAGCGGAGACGGCTGGCGGGCATTCCTGGGTAGATTACGGCGCGCCGTCCGCCATTCATGAATTGGCGCAGGTTGTGGCTGAGTTGGCGAAAATAACGGTTCCCCAGAAGCCGCGCGCAAGTCTGAACGTTGGCATTATTCAGGGCGGCACTTCGATTAACACCATCGCTTCCCAGGCGCGCTTCGAATTGGATTTGCGTGCCGAGGATCAAACCACGCTGTCACACCTGTCGGAACGGGTTCGCCGCGTGATTAAAAAACGCGAGATCGAAGGTGTGAATTTTACAATTGAACCCATTGGTAATCGCCCGGCTGGAGAGCTCCCGGTCGACCATCCTCTGGTCAAACTGGCGCAGGATGTGTTGCGGCAGTTGAAAATTCAGAATACCTTGGAAATTGGTTCAACGGACGCCAATATCCCGCTCAGCCGCGGCTTTCCAGCCATTTGTATCGGACTGACCCGCGGAAGCTACCCGCATACCGCCCGTGAATATCTCGAGATCGAGCCGCTTCAGGCCGGGATGCAGCAATTATCGAATTTAATCGAGCGTGTCTGGCAGCTATAGACGTCTCTATTTAGCGCATCCGCGAGAACCGCTCCGCATCTTCCAGCCTGGGCACGCCCATAATCCAATCGGCGGTCGCTTTTATGCGCGCTTGACCCGCTGCTTTCCATAAGACCTTGCGCGCTGTTTGGGCTGCAGTCAGGTCAGGTTCGTATGGACTGTAGACTGCTTTTTGGTATTCCTCCAACAACACTCGCGCCTCGGTCTGGGCTTTCGGCAGCGCAGTCACCAGGCGGGTAATCTGTTCGGCTGGAGTCGACCCATTCTGCAACGGGCTGCGCAGGAATCGCAGCATCCAACTGACCTGGACAAAAATACGCTCCATCGGCGAGAGGTGTGTGAACCGCGACCATAGCCCAAGCCAGGCAGGCACTTTAATCCCGCGTTTGCGCAGTGTTTTCTCGATCACGGTTGGAAGGACATAATTGGGATTCCGTTTTCCCAATCGCACCATCAAAAAGGCGAACAGCGGGATAAAGAGAATGGCACCAATGATCGCCGCGAATCTGAAAGTGTCCCAAATGGTCGGTTGGTTGCCGAAACGCTCGTCAAACCGGCCTGCATTGGGATCCTCATCGGTTGTTTTGTCAATCGGTAGTCCCTCATCGATCTGGGCGCTGGCACCTGGCAGCAAACCGCCGGTTGTGTCGTTCGGTGTTCCGGAAGGCCGGGTGATGAAGGACAGGGATGCAGTCGGTTCGAATTCCACCCAGCCGTACTCCGGGAAGAAAACCTCAGGCCAGGCATGCGAATCACGTTCCCGTACCGTATACATCTGACTGTTTGGATCGTACTCACCCTGGGCGTATCCCACTACCCAGCGGGCTGGAATACCAAGGCTGCGCAGCATCAAGATTTCTGCGGTGGCGTAATAATTACAAAATGCTTGCTTTTGACTGAACAACATCCATTCAATTGGATCTTCGCCTTGCGGCACCTGCGGCAACACGGCGCTATATTCAATATTCTGCCGCAGCCAGCTGGTGACCGCCACTACCTTGTCGTACGGGCTGTCGATGCCCTCGGTGATGGTCAACGCCAGTTGAGAAATCGACTCCGGCAAATCAGTCGGCAGTTGTAAATATTTAGCCTGGACCCATTGCGGGTAGTCCGAGGCAGCGTTGCGCAGCTGCGCCACCGTTGGCGCAGCCACCATCGAAACGACTTCAAAGACCTCGCCTGCCCGTAATAGTGAATCGACTTCGACCACTGTGACGTCCACCAGGTTTTCATTTTCTTTTTGATATTGTAGTGTGAC
>DATBWK010000278.1:0-5002 GCA_036514835.1 Bellilinea sp. | reverse complement strand
TGGATCCATGAACGTTTTTTTGTAGGAGCACGGGGGTGGGGTGGGAACACACCCAAAATGATCAACTTGTCCCCGTGCTCGCACCGGGTTATACCGGCCAATCGGGCACGGGGATGTCGTTCATCCCGTGTGCGATAGATTAATGCGTGCCAGGCTGGTCCGTTTCGGAACAGTCGGGTTTTCGAACGGGCAAGCCATTTCTACATGAGGGCTCAAATCAGAACAGGCCCTCTGGGCAGGGCACAAAAACCGTGAGCCAGTTCCCTATAACACGAAACTACACGCTGTTCCCCACATGACCCCCTGACCCGTGACACGGGGCACCTTTCCCCCCGGCTTGTCAGCAATTCATATGGAAGTTAGAATAAGACCCATATGCCGCGACCGATGTTCCTGTTAGGTTCCAACTCCCCGCGCCGTCAGCAAATGATATCCTGGACTGGATGGACATTCACCGTCCAACCTGCCGACCTGGATGAGAGCCGTCTGCCCGGCGAATCGCCGGCGGAGTACGTCACCCGCCTGGCGGTTGCCAAAGCGCGCGTAGTGGCGGAGCAGAATGAAACCACCCAACTCATATTGGCGGCGGATACCATCGTGGTAGATGGCGATTTCCTGCTGGGGAAACCTTCCTCTGCCGCGGAGGCGGTAACCATGCTGCGCCAACTACGCTGGCGCACCCACCAGGTTTACACCGCCATCGCGCTGCTCGATCCGGTTACACAGATGCTGGAGACCGACCTGTGCGTTTCACAGGTGCCCATGCGCGAGTACAGCGACGCGGAAATTACTGCCTATGTTGCCACCGGCGACCCTTTGGACAAAGCCGGCGCCTACGCTATTCAGCATGCCGAATTTCACCCGGTGGAGAATTTTTCTGGCTGCTACGCCAGTGTGATGGGCTTGCCGCTGTGCCACCTGGTGCGCACCGCTCGCTATTTCGGAGTTGAACCGCTGAAAGACGTGCCCGCCGAATGTCAATCCAATTTGACCTATAACTGCCCCATTTCGGATGCTGTGCTGCGGGGCGAGCAAGTTGGCTGACCGCGAGGTTAGCCGCCTGGAGAAAATAATGAAGTTTCGATCGACATTGCTGCTCGTTTTGGTGCTGCTGTTGGCAGCCTGTACGCCGGGTGACAACAATCCCCTGAATGGGGGCGCCACACCTACGCTGCGCGATCCGGCAGTCACAACCACCTCCGCTCCCAGCCCGGATTCAGCTGCCAAGACTTTCCTGGATGCCTGGAAGGCGGACAACTACGCCGCCATGTACGCTCAGCTGACATCGCTGTCCAGGGATGCGTTGATCGAAAGCGATTTCTCCGTTCACATGAAGGACGTCAGCGCTACCATGTCGCTGCAATCGCTGGATTTCGAGATCCTGCAGTCGCTGATCAAGAATCCCAGCGAAGCCCAGGTGGCTTACCGTATGACCTATCACACCGTACTGGTGGGAGACATTGTGCGCGAAACGGTCATGAACATGAGTCTGCAAGGCGAAGCCTGGAAGGTGCAGTGGGAAGATGGCATGATTCTGCCCGAACTGCGCGGCGGAAATAAGCTCAGCATGGATATCTCTGTGCCGGCGCGCGGCAATATTTATGACAAAAACGGCAGCGCATTGGCTGCCCAATCGGATGCGGTGGCATTGGGTATCGAACCCGGGCAGATCAACCCGGATACGGAAAGCGCATTACTGGTCGAGCTGTCCAACCTGACCGACCTCAACACCGACTATATCGCGTCGCTTTATGAATTTGCCCAGCCAGAGTGGTATATCCCTGTGGGGGATGCCTCAGGGCAGGACGTTGCTGATCGGTACAATGTGCTCTCCAATCTAGACGGATTGATCATGAGCACATATAACACGCGCTACTATTTTGACCAGGCTGCCGCGCATGTCACGGGATATGTTCAACCGATTCCGGTGGAACAGGTGGATGAATACCGCCGCCTGGGTTACCGCGTGGATGAACGGGTTGGCATGGTTGGCCTGGAAGCCTGGGGCGAGGAATATCTCACCGGGGTGCGAGGCGCATCATTGTATGTCGTCGATCAGCAGGGCAGCGTGATCACCCGGCTGGGTGAACGCGACTCGCAGCCAGCCGACGAGATTTACAGCACCCTGGACAAGGACTTGCAGGTGCAGACCCAGCGGGCCATCGAAGGCTTCCGCGGAGCTATTGTGGTGCTGGAGCGCGACACCGGCCGGTTGCTGGCAATGGCTTCGGGTCCGACCTTTGACCCCAATCTATTTGACCCCAATAACTTCAACAGCGGCTACCTGCTTGGCGAAGTTTACGATCAGAACTCATTGCCGCTGCTCAACCGCGCCACCAATGGTCAGTACCCGCTCGGTTCGGTATTCAAGATCATCACCATGGCGACCGCGCTGGAAACCGGGGTATTCACCCAATTTTCTGAATACAACTGTGGACTCACATTTACCGAAATCCCGGGCGTCACCCTGTACGACTGGACTTTTGAAAAAGAAAAACCTGCCAGCGGGTTGTTGACCCTGCCGGAAGGTTTAATGCGTTCGTGCAACCCATGGTTCTACCACATCGGGCTGGAACTCTACCAACTGGGTTATACCGAGGACGTGTCCAAAATGGCGCGCTCCTTTGGACTTGGCTCTCCGACCGGCATTGACCAGTTGGAAGAGTCTGCCGGCAATATGCCCACCCCGATCAGCCAGGATGATGCCGTGCAGTTGGCGATCGGCCAGGGCACCATGCTGGCGACGCCGCTTCAGGTGGCGCGCTTTGTCGCCGCCGTGGGCAACGGCGGCACGCTTTACCGCCCGCAAATCGTCGAAAAGGTTACAACCCCCGACGGCGAGCCGTTGATCAGTTTTAAAGCCGAGCCGCAGGGCACGCTGCCGGTTTCTGAAGAAAACCTGCAAATAATTCAAGATGCCATGCGCAGCGTGGTTGCCAGTAATCGCGGCACCGCCCACTTTGTCCTGGCAGGCCTGCAGGTGCCCATTTTCGGTAAGACTGGCACCGCCAGCAACTCGACCGGCACCTCGCATGCCTGGTTCGCCGGATACACCGACGCTGGCCGGGAAGACCTGCCAGACATTGCCATCGCGGTGATTGCTGAGAACGCCGGTGAAGGATCCGAAATCGCAGCGCCTATCTTCCGGCGGGTGGTGGAATCCTACTTCTTTGGCAGGCCTTCGAAGCTGTACCCGTGGGAATCCAGCTTCTATGTCACAAAAACGCCGACCCCCGAAGGCGGCGTGACCGAGGAAACACCGCAGCCCTAATTGACACACACAGGATCGCATTCGCATGGATGAAAGCTTAATTTGGGGTTGGATTACCCGTCTGCTCTCCGGTTTTTATACCGTGCAGACCGCGAACGGGGACGTGGTGTGCCAGTTGCGCGGCCGGCTCAAGAAACATCGGGCAGCCGGCGACATCATCGCGCTGGGCGACCGGGTCGGCATTCAACTTCAGAGCGACGGCACCGGCTCCATCGAGGAAATCGCTCCGCGCACTCACGCGCTGGTGCGTACAGCCCCGGCAGCCCGCGGTGTCTATCGCCAGGTGCTGCTGGCGAACCCAGACCAGGCCGTGTTCGTCTTTGCCTGTGCCAATCCCACACCGCATTTGCGCATGCTGGACCGGTTTTTGATCCTGGCCGAGCGGCAAGGCATTCCGGCGTTAGTGGTTGCCAATAAAATTGACCTGGCCCCGCCGGAAGTCCTGAAAAAATTTGAAATCTACCCGCCTTTAGGATACCCGGTGGTCTTTACCTCGGCTCACAGCGGCCAGGGGGTGGCTGAATTACGCGAACGGCTGATTGGCAAGCTATCCGCCTTTGCCGGCCCATCGGGCGTTGGTAAAACCAGCCTGTTGAATGCTGTGGAGCCCGGACTTGGCCTGGCGGTTAAAGTCGTATCGAGTCTGACGCACAAAGGCCGCCACACCACCAACATTCGCCAGTTGTTCCCGCTGAAAGCTGGCGGTCATGTGGCCGACTTGCCCGGTATGCGAATGCTATCCTTATGGGATATTCACCCCGAGGAGTTGGACGGCTACTTCCCGGAGATGAGGGAGTTGGTGCAGGACTGCCGCTACAACGACTGCACCCATCAAAATGAGCCCGGCTGTGCGGTGCTCGAAGGAGTCCAGCAGGGGCGGGTAAGTCCGGAACGTCATGAATCGTATTTACGCCTGCGCTTTGGGGAGGGAGAATGACGACATCGCGAGGGCTGCGCTGGGAAAAGATCATACTCAAGCTGCGCAACCCGTTCCGTTTATCCTACGGCGTTTCCGAAACTCGACAGGCTTTCTGGCTGCGCCTGCCGGACGATGAAGGCTGGGGTGAAGGCACTATTCCACCGTATTACGGCGTGCCGGACGAGGCAATGGAAGCGGTCTGGCAGGCTGCGGTCGATTCCAACCGGCGCCTGCCGGATGACCCGGCCGAGATCGGGGGGTGGGTGGGCAGTCAGGGACCAGCGCCGGCGCGCTGCGCGCTGGATTTGGCGCTGTATGATCGCATCGCCCGTCAGCGCGGGCTGCCGCTTTACCAGCTGCTTGGCCTGCCCAAGCCGCAGCCCATGCCTACCTCCTTCACCATTGCCATCGATATGCCGGAAGCTATGGCACAGATGGCAGCTGAAAATAGCCATATGCCGATCATCAAGGTCAAGCTTGGCAGCGATGATGACGAAGCCCGCCTTAAAGCCATTCGGGCTGCCCGCCCGGACGCCCTGCTGCGGGTCGATGCCAATGCCGGTTGGACACTGGAGGAAGCCATACGCCAGGTGCAGGCGCTGGAGGTGTACGATCTTGAAATGATCGAGCAGCCGCTGCCCAAAGATCAAATTGAAGCCATGGGCGAGGTTCAAAAGCACACCCGCCTGCCGTTAGTAGCGGATGAATCGGTGCAGACACTTCAGGATGTGGAACGCCTGGCAGCCGCCGGCGTGCGCGGCATCAACCTCAAATTGATGAAAGTTGGAGGGTTGACGCCCGGACTGTGCATG
>DATBWK010000277.1:0-9467 GCA_036514835.1 Bellilinea sp. | reverse complement strand
CAACCCCTGGCAGCAGCACTGGGCATTGACCTGCCGATCAACACACCAACCGGGAATATGATCATATCGCTGGGCGGTGGCACGCACCAGGCAGCTGTGTTGGCGATGAATGATATCGTCACCGCGGAGACCTCTCGGTCGGGCGGAATCGCGATGGACGAGGCGATAATTTCGTATGTCCGCAGGAAGTACGGCATTATGATCGGCCAACCGACGGCTGAATTGCTCAAAACACGCATTGGAGCAGCCATTTCGCAGGACAACCAGTTATCGCTGGAAGTACAGGGGCAGGATCAGGTGTCAGCGCTGCCGCGGCCAATTACATTGACCACCGATGACATCGTCGAAGCGCTGCAAGATCCGCTGGCTGAGGTGGTCGGGTTGGTGCGCCACGTATTGGAAAAGACGCCGCCGGAATTGATCTCGGATATTATCGACCGCGGCGCGGCACTATGCGGCGGCGGAGCGCTGCTGCGCGGCATCGATAAATTCCTGACCAAGTCATTGGGAATCCCGGTATATCTGGTTGATAACCCGGCTACCTGTACCGCCGAAGGCGCCAGCCGGGCGCTGGGAATGCGCGATATTTTACGCCGAAGTTTGATGCGGTTCTAGGTGGACAGCCTGGGAAGAACAGTATACAAGATTTAAAACACAAAAGTCGCGATAACCACGAAGAAGAACAAGAAAATGAAGAAAGAAGAGCAGACCAAATGGTTTGCTCTTCTTTTGTAGAAGGTTGGTTTTTTCGCAAAAACGATTAATCCTTACCCCAGGTAATATGTCATGTGCTGCAGTTTGGTGACCGGGTCGATGTATTCAACGTGAATATCCGACGGAACGTTCAACTGCATGGGGGCGTAGTTCAGGATGGCGCGAATGCCGCTCTTGATCAATTTATCGGCGGTTTCCTGTGCGGCAGACGCGGGAACGGTCAGCATGGCGATTTTGGCTTTGGAAGTGGATACCCTTTTTTCAAGCTCTTCCATGGAATAAATCGGCAGCCCGCCGATTTTCTTTCCTACTTTTATCGGATTATTGTCGAACGCAAGCACAATATGGAAGCCGCGGTTAATAAAGCCCTGATAGGCCGCCAAAGCGGTACCAAGATCACCTACACCGACCAGCACCAGGTCCCAGGATTGATTGACATGCAAAATCGCCTGCAACTGGTCCACCAGGTAACGCACCGAATAACCTGTGCCTTGCTTGCCAAACTCACCAAACTGGGAAAGGTCCTTGCGGATCTGCGCAGCGGATATGCCAATCGATTCACCCAATTCCTGCGAGGAGGTGGTTTTAATGCCGTTGCGCAGCATATATTCGAGTGCCCGCAAGTAGCGTGGAAGTCGGCCGACGACGATGTCAGGAATCGATTTTTGGGTCATACATACCTCGCTTGGTCAATGTGGATTGCCGGGAGTTGAATTCTTCCCAGACAATTCTACAATAAATAACCTTTTTTGTGGTTAATTTCACGGAGTAAATGGTTGTCAAACGATAATTGTATAGAAAAACAAGCCAGATTTATCCCATATCGGCCTTTAAAATAAAAATGGGTGTCTCGTGACACCCATTTCGGAAGAAAATGCGGGTTAATCATCCCGGCTGCGGCCGGTAAGCAACAATGCGTAATAGAGCAGTGTGCTGATCGCCTGTGCAGCGCCGGCAACGTAAGTCAGCGCGGCTGCATCCAGTACTTTGGCAACCCCTTCGGTTTCCTGATTATAGATCACACCAGAGGTCGAGAGCCAGGCTTTGGCGCGGCGGGTGGCATCAAATTCTACCGGCAAGGTTACAACTGCGAACAGCGCTGTGAGGGCGAATAAACCTACGCCAACCCAGGCGACCGAGGTCCCGACGGTGCCCTGCATAAAAAAGCCAAGGATGAAAATGAGCGGGCCAAGCCAGCTGCCAATTTGAACCGACGGCACCATAGTGGAGCGCAGCTTGAGCGCAGAATAATTCTCTGCATCCTGCACAGCGTGTCCAGCCTCATGAGCCGCGATGCCGGCCGAAGCCAAACTTGGTGTTTGATAGACCTGCGGACTCAAGCGCAGCGTTTTGGTGCGCGGGTCGTAATGGTCGGATAAAAATCCCTGTACCTGCTCGACCTTGACGTTGTTTAGACCGTTCGAATCGAGCATGCGGCGGGCGATGTCTGCGCCGTTCAAACCGGTGTAGGTTCGGACTTGCGAATATTTTTTGAAGGCTCCCTGGACCTTAGCCTGCGCCCAAATGCCGAGGAGTAAGGCTGGCAGACTAATGAGCAGGTATAAGCCGTAACCGCCTAAGAATGATCCCATTGTATTTCCTATTCTTCTCCATTAATGATTCCGCCAAACATAGGGCGGATTAACAAATATCGTTCAGTTTATTAATAACAAAACTTTATTAGTAATCCATTAACATAATTTCAATAATATAAAAGAATGAAAAAAAATTGTGCGCCCGCTGAGACTCGAACTCAGGCTCTTACCTTCGGAGGGTAATGTGATGTCCACTTCACTACGGGCGCGTTGGAGTAGATTGTTTGGTGTTCAACCTGACGGTTAATCGCCGCCAATTTTACCATGCCAGAAGTTTCCAGTAAATGCGAGGTTTATGGGGCCTGGAATTTACCCCGGTTCAAATTGCTGGTAAACCTTGCCGATTTCATCGCGGTCAAAGCGCGGCAAGTTTTGCACCATGCCGCCCAGCGGCATTAACACCTGGGGTACACCGGCAACGATGGCGCCGATTTCAGCGGCAGAAATTCCCGCCTCTGCCAGAGCCGCGAGAACCGCGTCTTTGCTGGCTGGGTTGACGGTCAACAAGAGGGCGCCTGAGGCGATGGTGCCCAGCGGATCCAGTCCAAACGCCTGGCAGACCCGGGCGGAAAGAGGCGGTACAACAATTTTTGCCGGATCAATGACGAAAGTCTTTTGACAGGCCTGGGCCATTTCCCAAAGCGCGGTGGCGACGCCGCCTTCGGTTGGGTCGTGCATGGCAGTCACCCCGCCGGCATGCACCGCAACCTGAGCATCCTGCAGCACGCTGATTCCGGGAGTGAACAGGTAATTGCGGGCGGCTTCGATTTCCTGCGGCGAGAGGATCTGGCTAAGCAGGGCGGGAAATTCGCGAGCCAGCAATGCAGTCGCCTCGATGGGCACACCCTTGGTGAGGATGACAACATCGCCGGTTTGAGCGCCGCCAGGCGTAATCAACTGATCGCGCTGGATTTCCCCGAGCAGCGTGGTGACGATGATCGGGCGGGTTAAATCGTGGGTTACTTCGGTATGACCGCCAATCACAGCGATGCCGGCGCCGCGGCAGGCTGCGTAAAGCTGGTCTGCCAGGTCACTCACATCCTGCTCGGTGGTCTTCTCATCCGGTAACAGCACTGTGAACATAGCCCATTTTGGAATGGCACCGGTGGTGGCAATATCGTTTGCCGCGATTTGCACGGCGTACCAGCCGATTTCCTCACTGGCAAAGGTGATCGGCTCAGTTTTGAGCACCAGGCAGGTATCACCAAATTCCAAAACGGCGCAATCCAACCCGATGCCCGGGCCGAGAAGCACAGGGGAACCCGAAGCCGGCGCGGAACGGATTATTCTTTCGAGCAATTCATGGGGGATTTTTCCAACAGGCAGCATGGACATCACGCCTTCTCTTCCGGGTTGTAATCGCCGAGGTACGGTTTGAATAGGTCTTGCATGTGCTGAAAGTGTGAACCTTTCCAGTATACTTTTCCACAGCTCTGGCAATGGGTGAATTCGTCATAGTATTTGCGTGTGAGCGGCAGCAGCTGGTCGATAATTTGATCTTTGGCAACTGGAATCAGCTTGCCGTTGCAACGCGGGCAGCGTTGGAATGGGGTGACATACTGGTTAAGGCGGTACTGCTCGACCACTTCTTCCAATTGCCTTTCGGGGTCATCTGCGCGGACACAGTAGCCATCAGTGACGATTTTCCGTTTAAGCAGTCCGCGGTCACGGGTGAGCAGAATCCGGTCCTCATCATGCGCATAGCCAGCGATTTTTTCATCTGGCCAGTCCTGGGCATAAATCACGTCGAATCCAAGCAATCGCAGGTAATCGGCCAGTTTCCCCAGGTGGTTGTCCAGAATAAAGCGCGGTCCGTCGGCAGGATATTGATGGTCTCCAGCTTCAAGGGGGTGAATGTAGATCGTGTCACCGTCCTGAACCGCATAATCCAGTCCTAGAATCTGTCCATCCAGTTCAATTCGTCCAACCTCCGGGTGAGGGACACCCAAGACCTCGATGACGTGTTTGAGCGCGGTTTTGTGCGTAAAGGTATACGTCATTAGACCTTCCGCCAGTTGATCGCGCAGAAAATCGTTCAAGCGTCCGTAAAAATACAGGGTGATCTGTCCCATGCAGCCGTGACGGGCTGAATTTGAGCGAATAGATTGTGACAAAAGGTATAATCAGAGCCGTCTCGCGAATATTATACCTTTCAGCGGGGTTATCATATCCAGCGTCACAAAACAACGACAGGGAATATTTATGCAACTGTATTTCATACGCCACGGACAATCACAAAACAATCAAATTTGGAGCGAATCGGGCAATCGCAAGGGTCGTTCCTCGGATCCCGGGCTGACCGAACTCGGGCTACGGCAGGCTCAGGCATTGGCTGACTTTATCCATGCTGCCCAGGCAGTTAAACCAGCCAGTTCCTTCGATGAGGTCAATGGAAAAAGTGTTGAACTGACCCACCTTTACAGCAGCCTGATGCAGCGAGCCATCTTGACTGGAAACGTGGTGGCAGAAAAATTAGAAATGCCGTTATATGGGCTTGAAGATGCCTATGAGGGCGGCGGCGTCTATCTTGAGGATGAGGAATCTGGCGAGCTGGTTGGGCAACCCGGCAAGACGAAAGCAGAACTCATGGCGCTGACTGAACGGCTGGTGCTGCCGGATGTAAACCCTGACGGTTGGTGGAATCGGCCATTTGAATCGCGGGAGGAACGTGTAGCCCGCGCCAAGCGGCTGCTGGGATTATTGCTTGACCGGCACGGCGGAACGGACGACAAAATCGCCGTATTCAGCCACGCTGCCTTCTTCAACTATTTTATGGCTGCGGCGGTTGGTCTGGAACAACGACCGGCGTTATGGTTTTATCTCAACAATACCGGTATCTCGCGTTTTGATTTCAACGGCGAAGATCAGGCATTAATTTATACAAACCGCACCGAGCATCTGGTGCCGCAATACCTAACTTAGGCAGTTTTTTCGACGGAAAAACGCACAGCCGGCCAGTTGAAAGCAAACATGGCAAATCCGGCCAGTTGCACTGTGCCCGAGATTGCCAAAGCCACCCAAAAACCCAGGGTATCGCCGATGGTGGTGGCAATAATTGGGGCAAAAACAGATGAGAAAAATTGCAGCCCCTGTGCGAGCGCGACGAAAGTGGAACTGTATTCAGCCGGGACTGTTTTCATGAGTTCATCGAAGAAAACCAGGTTTAAGCCAGACTGGAAAATCCCGTTGATACCCGCAAAAACCGTGATCAGGGCAACATTATGGGTCGTTGCAACTGCGATCGGGAAAAGTGCCGACCCAAGTGTGTTCAAAAGCAATGTGAGGCGGGTACCATGACGGCGCGAGCTTCGCACCCAGATTAGATAACCGATGATAACAATCGCCGTCTGGGCTGTGCTGATGGCAGCGATCCAGCTGTCCGCGGCTTTAACCTCGCGTACCAGGTAGAGCGGCAGAATGGGAATGAGCATAGCCTGGCCGGTGAGAAAAACAAAACGCTTGATGACGAAGGCTTTAAAAGGCTGCTCCCGGCTGACCAGCTGCCAATATTCTTTGAACTGGGCTTTGAACCCCAGACGGTTGCCGTTTCGATGCGATTGAATATCATCCAATTGAATGCGCGACGAGTAATAAAAACTGATCAGCCCGCCGACTGACATCGCAATGAAAACGATCTGGTAATTGATCGGAAATTTCAATTGCTCGAGGATTTGGCCGATGATGAACACCATGGTGGCAGTGGTGACGCCCATGAGCGTCCATCGGCGCGTCATCAGGTCGTAGCGGTGATTTGGCCCGGCGACAGCATTCATGACCACCGAGAAACTAATGCTCAGCATGGTTTGCGGTACGGTCGCCAAGGCCCATATGCCCAGGATGCCGAGGACCAACGGGTGGTCGCGCAGTAAGAAAGCCAGCAGCCCGGTCAGGGCATAGGAGGTAATGACCCCCAGTCGAGCAGCGCTGAACCAGGGCACAATTTTGCGCTGGTTTTGCAGGAATTGGCCGATAGGGATCGCCAAAAGAAGGCCGGTCAAGGCCGGCATGGCGGTCAACATGCCAACTTCGAAGCTGGTCGCGCCTAAACGGGTAAGAAAAACCGGCAGGAAGGGCGATGCGGCGTTTGCCAGCCCCACACCTACCGAGTCAACTTGTACGTTACGAAAATTCTTGCCCTGCGCCTCAGTCAGGCCAATGGGTTCGGGCAAGAGTCTGGGTAATTTCACAAAAACCTCAGGAAAGGATGAATTATTGAATGAGGATGCCCCATTATAACCCGGTAAATTCGGAAATTAGCTGAAAAAAGGTTCGCGCACTCCGGATTTGGCGACATTGTCTATGCAAGCTGGTGACATTTATCTCCATCACCTGTGACAGTTACCTCATGGCTGCGGAAGGATGGATCGTTATAATAAGGTGACGGAAAATCGTTTTAAATTTCACAAGCAGATTTTCGGGAGATGTTAAAAATAATGGCCATTTATTCACCGGAGATGATTCAGGAAGCGCATAAAATTCTGGCGGAGTACCGCTACGAATTGAAGCCGGTCGTTCATGGGTATGCCAACCGGACGCTGTATGTCAATGTTGGCGATAATTCGATCCAGTCCAAACCGGTCGATCAAAAAATGAAGGACACCTTTACCGGGGGAAAAGGTTTTGGTTTGTGGCTGCTTTGGAATGGGGTGAATAACGACACGAAATGGGATAGCCCGGAGAATGAACTGGTCATCGCCGGCGGCCCGATTGGCGGCATCACGGCTTATCCGGGGTCTGGCAAATGCACGGCTGTGACCATCTCACCGCTGACCAAATCGATCATTGACAGCAACAGCGGCGGTTACTTTGGCCCATATCTCAAATTCGCCGGCTGGGATGCGCTGGAAATCCAGGGCAAGGCTGACCGGGATGTGATCGTCATCATCGACGGCGACGAAGGCAAGGTGACGATCGAAGATGCACCGCTGGATCCGGTTAATACGCACCTGATCAACCGGATGCTGACCGAGATGTATGCCGACACGCCTAAGGGCATGCGCGGCATCTCCGTTATATCCGCCGGCCAGGCGGCCGAGCATATCCCTATGTGCGGGCTGAACATCAGCTATTACGACGCAAAACGCGACGAAGTACGCATCAAGCAGGCTGCGCGCGGCGGAGCAGGAACCGTGCTGCGCGACAAGAAAATCAAGGCGATCGTGGTGAAGTACACCAACCTTGGCGGCGACAGCAACGGCGTGGCAGATATGGAGCTGGTAAGAGCTGCCGGAACGCGGATCAAGAAGGAAATTATGCAATTCGATGCTTCACAAAACGATATGGGCGGTACCGGTACGCCGTACCTGGTCGAGATTATGAATAAATTCGATCTGCTGCCGGTCAAGAATTTCCGCTTTGGACACCACGAGGATGCTCACCAAATAGCAGGCGAAGTGTGGAAGCCGATGTTTGATACACGCGGACCGGACGGCTGCTGGTACGGCTGTACGCTGGCTTGCGCTCACGCTGTGCCGCACTACCACCTGCAAACCGGGCCATATGCCGGTGAGACCGTGTTCGTTGACGGGCCGGAATACGAAACGTTGGGAGCATTAGGCTCCAATTTATGTCTGTTTATGCCTGACCAAATCCTGGAAATCAACTTCTACGCCGATACCTATGGCATTGATACCATCTCGCTAGGCAACTCGATCGCTTTTGCGATGGAATGTTTTGAATTTGGCATCCTGAACACCGAGATAACCGGCGGATTGGATTTAACCTGGGGCAATTTTGACACGGTGATGACGCTGATTCATCAGATGGCGAACGGCGAAGGCTTTGGCATGGTGGTCGGGCAGGGTGTGCGCGCCATGCGCAAGTTGTTTGTTGAGAAATACGGCGCGGACGCCATGCTGCTGCGCGACATCGGCATGGAAGTCAAGGGAATGGAGATTTCCGAGTACCTGTCGAAGGAATCACTGGCGCAACAAGGCGGCTATGCTCTGGCATCCAAGGGCGCCCAGCACGACGAAGCCTGGCTTATTTTTATGGAAATGGTGCACAAACAGCTGCCGACATTCGAGGACAAAGCTGAAGCGCTGCATTACTTCCCCATGTGGCGTACCTGGTTCAGCCTGCATGGATTGTGCAAGCTGCCGTGGAATGACATAATCCCGGTAAGCAACAAAACTGCCAAAGAACCGGCCAAAGTGCCGGAGCATGTTGAAAACTATACCTGGCTGTATGAAGGTGTGCTGGGTAAAAAAGTAACCATTCAGGACATCATCCTGGAGTCCGAGAAGGTGTACAACTTCCAGCGTATCTTCAACCTGCGCCTGGGATTCGGGACGCGCGAGCATGATTATCCGCCGTTCCGCGCCATGGGGCCAGTGATTCAGGCAGAGTACGAGGATCGCGCAGCTCATTACGATAAGCAGATCCTTGAAGAGATCGAACTCGACCCCAGCACGATGACAGTCGAACAGAAGATGGCGGCAGTCAGAAGCTACCGTGAAGGCCGCTACGAGCAGCTGGTGGACGCGGTGTATAAACGCCGCGGCTGGACAAATGACGGTGTACCGACGCTGGAAACGGTGCGCCGCCTGGGGATTGATTTCCCGGATGTGGTTGATTTAATCGGCAAGCGCCAGGATTAATCAGAACTGGATTGCAAGAGGAAGCCTGGCATCGGAGGGGAATGCCAGGCTTTTAGTTTATGGGGAAGAGTAATATTGTGTTTAGATTTATAGGTGTGCGAAGCTTTTGCATGGTGTTTATCGCTCAACCCAACCGACGCGTACGACTGGTGTATAATTAATTTATCAGGAGGAAACAGAATAGACATAAATTGACCAATGGGAAGAAAGCGCATGGTCCGGGGTTGAATACAGCACCGGATGACGAGGATGAAGGTTCCCTGCTGCGCGGCAGGGTTAACCGGCGAGAACAGGCTGTTCACCTGGACGCCGGGAAAATCGAAAGATCAGCGGATGCCTTCCAGATGCAGCAGCATCTGTCTCTTACCCAGGTTTGGAGCAATTAAATATCTTTCAACCTCGGGCAGAACCACAGGTCTGTCCCTACGGATGATGCCCCGATTTTTGCATGGGTGACGAATACGCCGCCCGGTTGGGTATCGACTGCAAAGGAGCAATGCATGTGTGGAATTGTTGGCTATATTGGTGATCGCAATGCGACTCCGATCATTTTGAATGG
>DATBWK010000276.1:0-11160 GCA_036514835.1 Bellilinea sp. | reverse complement strand
GACCGGGTGCTGCTGCTGGTGCAGGGCGAGGTGCGCGCATTGGGGACGGTGACTGAAGTGCTGCAGCCTGAGCTGCTGAGTGAAGCTTTTGGTATTGCCCTGGATGTGGTGCCGAATCCAATTGGAGCGCACCCGCTGGTGGTGGCGCGCTAAACCGCGCTTACTCTTTCATGCAGGAATCGTATATACTTCCGCAGCATGCAGGTCAATCTTTACGCCACCTTCCGTTTGATTGCCGGGCAACGCAGCCTGGAGATTAATTTGCCGCCCGGTTCGACCGCCCGGCAGGCGGTGGCAGCTGTACTGCTGGCTGTTCCGGATTTACGCGCGCACTGGGTTAATGCTGAGGGGGAACTTCACGCTCACGTCCACGGCTTTATTAACGGGCAAGAGATCCCGACCCTGCAACAGGGTTGGGAGACGCTGCTCCAACCGGAAGATGTGCTGGATTTTCTACCGCCGGTCGCCGGCGGATAAAATCAAGCTAGACGACGGTCGTATGAACGTCGAAGGCTGGCGGCTGCTCAATGGCTTTTTTAACCGCGCATTGGTCGGCTGAGCGAATCAGCGCCGGGTAATATTTTTCCGGGAAGGTTGGCGGCACCTGGATTTCCAGTTCAACCTTTTCCAAAGCACCGTTCAGACTGTTGGTGTGCATGCGCTGGATGATGCGAATCCCATCGGTCGGCAGCCCGCGGCTGCGGCAAAAACCCAGCACGTAAATCCCGGCGCAGGTGCCCAAAGATGCCAAAAAGGTGAAAAACGGAGTTGGTGCAGATCCGTCACCCCCGCCGTTTGCCGGCTGATCGGTTTTCACCGTAAATCCGTTGAAATGGGCATCCACTCTGGCCCCGCCCGGGAAATCTACGATCATTTCCATATCGACATTCACTCCACTGAAAAGATATTTACATATTCTTTGATGGCAATCCGCTTAAAAGGTTGCACTTTCTTTTGGCAGGGGCGCCGGGCTGCTGGCCGGCCGTTTATACCAAAAATAACGCCAGTACAGGTAGATAGCAATCCCATAGAGAAGAATGGTGGCAGCGAACGCCGGCTTGAATCCATAGTTGATCTGTATCCAGCCGCTGATCTGCGGACTGAAAGCCCAACCGACGTTGTTCGCCATGCTGACCAGGCTGGCAACGGTGGCGCGCGCTGACGGAGCGACCTTTTCCATCACAAAGGTTTGGTAAACCGGTCCGCTCATGTTCATCAGCGTCAGGCGCACATAATAGGCTGCGGCGCTAAAGAAATAGACCGGCGAGAAGCCCATCATAAACAGGAAGGGGATCGACAGCGCCTGGGTCACCACCACCACTTGAATTTTGCCAAAACGGTCTGCCAGCGGCGGCGCCAGCAGCAGACCTATGCCCATCGCCAGCGATCCCCAGGCGAACATGGAGCCGATCACCGGATCGGGTTGGTGATACCCCTGCCGGTAGAAGACATTCATGAAAGGCATGATCAGGCCGGCGCCCAGCGAGACCACCAGCATGGGCAGGATCAGGCGGCTGAGCAGCCGGGTGTTTTTGGTAAAAAAGCTGATGGGCGCAAACATCGAGCGCTGCTCGCGGGTTAGCTGAGTCGGCTGCAGGAAAAGCAGCGGCACAATACCCGCCGAGGCTGCTGCCGCAATTACCGCCAGCGACCAGCCGTATGCCAGCGGACTGGTGGGTGTGCCCCCCTGCAGCCCGGACATCCAGGTTGGCAGATAGCCGCCAATCCAGTTGCCGATGAAGCCCGATGCCATTTGCAAACCCGAGGCGAAGCTGAACAGGTAGGTGCGTTCTTTTTCGCCGCTGTTTTCCATCAAAAACGGGCCCATGGCTACGCCGTTCAGGCTTTGCCCCAGGCCGAGCACCACGCTCATGGCGATGAACACGCCAGAAGTCGGGAAAATGACCATAAAGGCAATCGCCACGATCACCAAAGCGCCGCCGTAAATCATGGCGCGTTTTTGCCCGATTATGTCCACCAGGTAACCCATGGGCAGCGCCGCGATCAGCGCGGTAAGGCTGCTGGTGGTGATCAACGTGCCAAGAAGTGCTTCGTTGTATCCCAGACTGAGGACATAAAAGTTGAACAGCAGCCGGTACACACCCAGCGCGGCGCCGGTAGCCACCACGCTCAACAGATAGAGGCGGGCATTGGGATGGAAAGCGCTGATTCGTTCGGCGTAAATGGAAAGGGCTTTTTGGACCCGCGGGAATTGGCGCATAGACTTCGAATGGTCTTTCGGCGAGGATACTATTATTCGTTTTGCAGTGTTCGGAGTTGTTGAAAAGATTCGCTTCATTGTAAATGACCCGTTGATGGTTGACCACCTCGTCCTGTCATAAATAGCAGCTTAATATGTCACATTGCAGGATTAATATTTACTAAAAAAATGGACAAAGAAGTGCACATAAATAATGATATTTGCCACTACAAATGGAAACCAGGTGAAAGTAATATAAATGCAATGTTAGGGCAAGATTCCGCGGACATGGATATTTTTCAGGGCTTCAGCGAGCACCAGCTTGAACTGCTGGACTCGGCGTTTGAAGCTTGCCTTTTGCCGCGGGATACCCACGTCTTTGAGCAAGGGCAGTTATCCGATTATTTATACATTTTGACCTCCGGTAAGGTTATAATCCGTTATAAGCCCTATGATGGTCCGCCTTTGACCGTGGCAACCATCAACCCGGGCGGGGTATTTGGTTGGTCTGCCGCTCTGGGGCGCTCGGTGTACTCTTCCGGGGCCTTGGTGGTGGAGGATAGTCAGGTTTACCGTATTCGTAAGGATCGCCTGGTCGAGTTGTGCGCTGAAAGTCCGGACACCAGTGCAGCGCTTTTGAAGCGGCTGGCAAGCGTGGTTAACCACCAGTCGGATCCAGCTCACGGCGAAATCCTCAGAATTCTTAAAGATGGTGTGATTCCCGCAGGGGAGTTCATCCACAGGAGCGCAACAAATGGCCGATGAAACCCCCAAATACAGCATCAATGATCAGTTGCGCGGCCTGGTTGAACAGTTGAGCGCGTATATCGAGACTTACCATGGCGGCGAAGTCGAATTTATCGATTTTGACGGCAAGGTGGTCAAAGTGAAACTTGGCGGCGCCTGCCTTGGCTGCCCACTCTCGCCGGTCACCGTCAAAGGCTGGGTTGAGGGTACCGTCAGGCAGTTTTTCCCGGAAGTGGAAAGCGTTCAGACCGTCGAATAACGTTTTTATGAATCTAAAAGGCCGGAGCTGACTCCGGCCTTTTTTGTTGGATTTTCTATGGGTTCAACCGGTCGATTTCTGCTTGCAAGACAACTTTAATCTCTTCGAAATTCAAATTGGCTTCTGTGCAGTAATCCTTTACCTTGACACCCGGCGCGGGAATGGCGGCGCCGATGGTTGATACAATAAATTCCGGGCTTACGCCCCAATCCAGTAGTTCCTGGAAGGTGGTTTTACCCTTCAAGATTGTGTCAGTGTTCTCTTCTTCCAGCTTAACCTCTTCGGTGGGGACCTGGGTGAGAGTGGTCATGGGCACTTCCAGCGCGATCGAATGCGCTTCCAAATAAGCCAGTTGCTCCACGGTCAAGGTTGCCTTGCTCTTCAGTAATTCGACGGCTGGTGCAGGAAGGAAGGTCTCTTCAACCAGTTCGTACGGCAGCCCGGTATACAGGGCGGTGAAATAT
Organism: Bellilinea sp.; assembly: GCA_036514835.1. Lineage (GTDB taxonomy): Bacteria > Chloroflexota > Anaerolineae > Anaerolineales > Anaerolineaceae > Bellilinea. The sequence continues at coordinate 7,490 of DATBWK010000276.1, read as the reverse complement.
CTTACCGATCCAGTACCGATTTCCGTTCCAGCTTCCGCCTGGACTGCATATAAAGTTTCCAGATCCTTAATGGCGTAAGCAGCTGCATCACGATCAGCGGGGATGGCAAAGGCTTTTGCCAGGTCCTCAACCGGGACCTTGAAGGAGTTTTCGATATCCTGGAAGGTATACGAGCCGCGGATATCGGCCGGATTATATTCGCCGGCAGCCTCGCCCTCGGTGAACGTGGCGGGCACTTTTTGCGATTCAGTCTGCCACCAATTCATTGCGGTGGTAAAAATGATGCTGCCAAACAATATGACGAACAGGATTACAGCCAGAGGTTTTGCGGTGAGTTTCATCTTATTTTGCTCCTGCCACAAAATCAACTGTGCCAGCCGCAGGGCAGCGGGCTTCTGATGTGCATTCCAGACAACTGATGCACTGGTGATCGCGGACGATGGTTTTGTCGCTGACTTTGATATTCATCGGGCAGTAGATATCGCAGGCGCCATCCAATTTGCAGGTCCCAGCTACCCGGCGGATGCGGAAAATTCTGAAAAGGTTGGATACCCCCAACACCGCGCCGTACGGGCAGGCGTATTTGCACCACGGGCGTTCGACAAATAACGATCCAGCCAATGTGACCACCAGAATAATTAATCCGCCGATGGCAATTTCACTGCTCCACAAGTTGAACAGGGTAAAGTATGGATCGAATTCCGCGAAGACAAGGCTGCCGCTGGCGGCGGTCATATAGACGATCCATGCCAAAACCAGGTAACGCAGATAGCGCAGCCAGCGGTCAAATTTGGCGGGAATGAAGCGGTTGTAGCGGCGCTTGAAAATCTTTTTGCCCAGCCGGCCAAACCATTCCTGGATCGAGCCAAATGGGCAGATCCAGCCGCAGAAGACTGGTCCGAAAAGGATGGCGAGGATGAATCCGACAATCATGAGAATGAAGGCTGATTCGTGAATTTTTTGGACGAAGGTGCCGCTGACGGCATATTGATAAATCGTCACCACACCGCCGAATGGACAGAGCGCGTGCAGCGATGCGCTTGAGAGGAATGGGATCCCCTTGCCGCTCTCCGCCAGCGTATGGTTGACAGAGATCAGGGCGATCAGGGCAAAAAAGAAGATCTGCACCAGATTGCGCACCCAGATTCGCCGCCGGGTAAATTTATTCCAGTATTTTGCAATTGTCATGAACCACCTGCCTGAATGGGATAAAAAAGACCAGTTTCTGTGGAAACTGGCTTTATGGTACTAAATTGTTATTTAGATGAAATTGATTAGTTATTAATTTTTGATTTATTCAGGCAAAATGTATCATTTTATGTGACACGGCATGACATTCGTCGTCACTCCAGCAGCACCTCGATGTGTTCGCCGTCCTCATCGTTGTAAACATCCACCACCTGACCTATCTCGCCGGCGCGGATGGCATCCAATATTTCCCCCATCTGTTCCTGTTTGATCTCGGGCGAAAAACGCGCACCCATTTTGACTCCGGCATTCAACACGGTCACTGGCAGGCGCACGTTGACCCGGGTTTTTCCGCTGGCGACATCCGTAATCCGCACCCTCAGCCAGCGCGGACCGCCAGAAGTGATAGCAGGAGGCGGGGGCGGCTGCGGAGAAGGAAAGGCAGGCTGGGGCGGGCGGCTCTTATCCAGCGCCTCCAGCAGGCGAATCCCTTCCTGCGCGGTAATTTTCCCCTGTTGCACCAGGTTGAGGATCTTCAACCTTTCTTCGGATGTGACCACTCTGCGGGCCTTCCTTGATTCTTGGCTTGAATTCTTGTATCTTTATTGTACTTGTAAAAATCATCAAAGAGATCGGGCACGCCGCACCGGTTTGACCAGCTTGCCCGTCTGAACAAACAGGAGGTCTGGAATGCACGACCTGTGGCAGCTATTTTTGATGTTTGTGAAGGTGAACCTGTTGACCACCTCCGGCCCGGCTTCGGTGGGGCTGTTATATAAAGAAGCTGTCGGGAGGTTGATGGATGAATCGCAGTTTGTCGAAGCGGTCGGTTTTTCCAGCGTTCTTCCCGGCAGCGATGCGCTCCAGCTGGCTATGTTTGTCGGATATTCAGCCCGCGGCATTCCCGGAGCATTGGTGGCGCTGGCCGGGTCGATCCTGCCGCCCACGCTGATCATGCTGCTGATCGTTACCGCGCTCAAATTCGTCAGTGGTGAAGTCTGGGTGGGAAATTTCGTACGCGGTCTTACTCCGGCGGTGGCAGTGCTGATGGTGATTGTGGCGGTCAAAATTTTCCGCGGTGAAAGCGGCACCCCGATTGGGCTCTTCACAATTTTGGTCGCGCTGGGCAGTCTGGCGGCTCTGCTGCTCAAAGTACCGGCGCCGTTTGTGCTGCTTGGCGCGGGTTTGCTTGGGATTGTAGTCCTGCGATGAGTACCAATCCAGAAGTCGTCCTTTGTCTTCAAGCGGGATTGCCCGAATATCCGGATGTCGAATACGGCGTAAATATTGCGATCCTGCTGCAAGCGCCTATGAAATTTCTTTGTATGCGCGGCAAGGCTGGCACATCCTCACTGGAGCAGGCGGTAGCACAGGGAACAGAGAAACTTCTGGCAGCCGGGTTGTCCTTTGAGGTGGAATGGGCCAAAGGTTCGGTGCCCGAAGCCATCGAAATTGCTGTGCGGGATCACCCACAGGCGCTGGCGGTCTTTAGCGATCGCAACCGGCCGATGTGGCGGCGCATGCTGCGGCTTGGACGCTTCCGCCACCTTATGGCGGACGTGAGCAGTCCGCTGCTGCGTCTGCGCGATACCTGCTGGCCGCTCAAAGAGATTATGGTGTGCAGCGGCGGTATGGCGTATACCATTCGATTGGAAAAAATGGCGATCCGTCTGGCGAAAGCATCCGGCGCGCGCCTGACCCTGCTGCATATTGTCGAGCCGGTCACGCTGGATTATTCGCTGGCGCGCGAAATGCATGATCATTGGTCAGAACTGATCGAAACGCACACCCCCCAGGCGCGGCATTTCATTCAATCCATTGCCATCGCAAAAGAAGCCGGCGTGGAAGCCCGTTTATTGGTGCGGCATGGACAGGTGGTACAGGAAATCATTCAGGAAGCCAAGACCGGTGCTTACGATATGATCGGTCTTGGCTCGGCTTATAGTTCGCGTTCGCTGCGCGGTTTATACCGGCCTGATGTCACCGCCCTGGTATCAGCCTCGGTGGACTGCCCCATCTTGACCATGCGCGGCAAGGCCAGCGATACCTTCGAGCAGGAGTCTTAGACCTTTCCCTCGCTGGCTTCCCATTTGCGAACCGCGCTCTGAATCAGGGCTTTGATTTCCGGGTCGGGCACGGCTTCGATGCCAATGTATTTGTTGGCGCCAACCCACACCACCACACCGTTGGTGTATTCCTCGCCAAGGTGGATATTATGGGTAGCGTAAACAGTCTCCGGCAACATTTCCTGCAGCACATCGTCGATCTGGCCGACCATGGTCTTGGAACGCGGTTTTTCAATCGGCGCCGGTCGTACAACCGGGATGACCGGGATGGGCGGCAGCCCGGGTGCAGGCGTTGGTGCAACGGCGGCGGGAGCAAGTTCTTCCGAAGGTGCTTCGGAGGCAGCCGGTTCCTCGGCTGCGGGCATCTCAGCATCGGCAAGCAAGCTCTCAGCCTCAATTTCCGGTACTTCCGGGGTTTCATCACGAACCGGTGTCTCGGCGGCGGCTTCAAACGGAGGAGCTGTCGCTGTCAGGGGTGGTTCGGCAACGGGTTCTACCGGGGCAGCGGAAGGCGGCGGCTCAACGACAGGAACCCCAAGCCAGGTTTGCCAGTTGCGCGCAGCATCCTGCAAGTTGCGCAGCTGGTCTTCCGGGATGGAACCGCGGTTCAGGTAAACCTTGCCTTTAACATCGGTGACCAGTTTTCCGCTGCGTGATTCGCGGTACAAATTGGCAATGCTCTCGAAGCGGGTTTCGGGCAGGACCGGCATTTCCGGGACGATCAAGTCGTCCATGACCGGGCTGTGCTTTTCAGCTTCTTCTCTGCGCCGGCGTTGGTCGCCCACCAAAGTCATAATCAAGACGCCTGCCAAAAAACCGACAGCGGCAAAAATTAGTGCGGGGACGAGTAAATTGGTAGATGTGAACATATTAACCTCGCTCTCCAGGTGGGGACGGTTGGCAGAACGGACAAAAATGCGTGCCGCGCTGCCCGACTACAATTTTTACGATCGGCGTGCCGCAGACCGGGCAGGGTTGACCGCCGCGGCCGTAAGCCCGAAAATGATTTTGAAAATCACCGCCGCGGTACACCCAGTCGAAGCTGGCGCCGTTGCGGCGGATGCCTTCCTGCAGCACGCTGCGGATGGCTAACCATAAATGTTCGATTTGAAGGTTCGTCAACGCAGCAGCCGGTGTCAACGGGTGAATTTTGGCCAGGTGCAGCGCTTCGTCTGTATAGATGTTGCCCAGCCCGGCCACAATCGACTGGTCCAGCAGCAGCGGTTTAAGACTGCGCTGACGTCCCTTCAGACGGGCAGCCAAATCGTTGACGGTGAAGTCGGAATCGAGCGGTTCCGGACCCAAGCCGGATAAGACTTCACTGGAGTCGCTCACCAGCCAGGCGCGGCCAAACTTGCGCGGGTCGTTCAGCACCAGCCGCAGACCGTCCTCAAAAAGCAAAGTCAGGCGGTCATGCGTTGCCAAAGGCCGATAAATGCCGGTTTCATCCAGCGTCGACTCGACCCGGATGTCGCCGCTCATGCGCAGGTGAATCAATAAAACATCCCGGCTGAGGGACAGCCAAATAAATTTGCCGCGCCGGGCTGCGTCCGTCAGCGTTTGCCCGCTCAAACGATCTGAAAATTGATCGGCTGCCGGGGTCACCAGCGACCCTTGCCACAATACCTCGCCGCCAGTCAGCACACGCCCGACCGCCGGTGGACCTTCCCGTCCTCCGGTTTTTAATGCGCGGACAATGGTCTCGACTTCAGGAAGTTCAGGCATGGCCGAACCGTTTACTGGGGATGTGGATTACTCGTTGAACAATTCTCCAACGCTGCGGCCTTCGTTGGCGCGGTGAATAACTTCACCCAGCAGCGGTGAAATAGTCAGCAATTTAAGGCGGTCGCCGAATAATGCCAATTTATCCGCCGGTATCGGGATGGTGTCGGTGGTGACGAATTGAGTGACCGGCAGTTCCGCCAGGCGGGGAGCGGCTTCGGCAGACAACACCGGATGCACGAACGACATATAAATATTACGCGCGCCGCTCTGCTTCAACAGGTTGACCGCATTGATCATCGAGCCGCCGGTGTCGATCTCATCGTCCACCAGGATCACATCGCGGTCGTAGATGTCGCCAATCAGCGTCAGGGCTTCAGCCTTGGCATTGTTCGAAAGGCGCCGCTTCTCAATAAAGGCCAGGGGCAATTGCATTGTTGCGGCGTAATTGCGCGCTTTTTTGGCAAAGCCAAGGTCGGCGGTGACGACCACCGGCGAATGCAGGTGCGGCTGCAGCGCCTTGAAGTAATCGGTCAAAATGTAGAAGGCTGTCAGAACATCGCCGGGGATGGAGAAAAAGCCCTGAATCTGCCCGGCGTGCAGGTCCATGGTGACATAGCGGTCCGCGCCCGCGACTTCGATCATATCCGCCACCAGGCGGGCGGTGATGGGCACACGGGGCTGGTCTTTCTTGTCGGAGCGTGCATAGCACAGGTAGGGTACCACCGCGGTGATACGTGCTGCCGAGTCCAACCGCAGCGTCTGGATCATGATCAGCAGTTCCATCAAGTTGCGATGCACTGGCGCCGGTGTGGTTTGAATGACGTAGCAATCCTGTCCGCGTACGCTGCCGTGTAGTTTTACAAATAAATTGTCGTTGGGAAACTGAATGACATCGCGTCCGCACAGCGGCAAGCTCAGGTAGGTGGCAATCTTTTGCGCCAGGTCTGGGCAGGCTGTCCCCGCATACAGCCTGATTTCACCGTATTTCATCCCATCTGGACGCATATGATTGTGAATAGGCATTTGTTATTCCTTTAAACAGTGTGTTCAGGGATTGGTAATAAGTGGCAAGGCAGTTGGTGAACCCATGTAATTTTACCGGTAATACCGCAAACCCGGGTCAGCAGTATCGCCTGACTTAAGGAGACAGCCGGTTGGGTCCGCGGAAGAGGAACACCGCTTCGCGAATGTTCTGCAGGTTAAGCATTACCATCAGCAGACGCGACAGTCCCATGCCAAAACCGCCGTGCGGCGGGCAGCCGTAACGGAAGAAATCCAGATAGAACTGGATCGTTTCCAGCCCCAGCCCTTTTTCCTGCGCCTGTTTGGTCAAGATTTCGTAGCGGTGTTCGCGCTGCGCGCCGGTGACAATTTCGGTGCCATTGGCGATCAGATCGAAGCTCTTGGTCAGCTCAGGACGGTCGGCGTGGCGCATATGATAGAAGGGGCGCACTGCGATCGGCCAATCGGTCAGGTAGAAGAAATCGTGGTTGTAGGTCTTCTTGACCCAGTTGTATAAGGTGCGCTCGCCGCCCGGGTCGATATCGCCTTTCTTTTCAGGGGGCAGCTGGTAACCCTCTTCTTTGAGGATTTCAACCGCACGGGCCATGGGGATGCGCGGGAAAGGCACGCTCGGCACTACCAGGTCGACGTCGAACATGGCTTTGATCTGCTCGCCGTGCACTTCCTTCACGCGCCCGTAAACATAGGCCAGCATATTTTCCAGCTGCACCATCACGTCCTCATGCGATTCGACATAGGATACTTCCATGTCGATGCCGGTAAACTCGGTCATGTGGCGCGAAGTATAGGACGGGTCGGCGCGGAAAACCGGGCCAATTTCGAAGACCCGTTCAAAACCGGCAGCCATTGCCATTTGCTTGTAAAACTGCGGCGACTGAGCCAGGTAGGCTTTGCCCTCAAAGTAATCCACTGTGAACAACTCGGCGCCGCTCTCGCTGGGTGCACCCAGAAGCTTGGGGGTGTGGATTTCCACAAATTGGTGCTGGTGCCAGTATTCGCGGAAAGCCATCTCGGCGGTGGTCTGAATTTGGAAAATGGCGGTCACCTGCGGGCGGCGCATGTCGAGGTAGCGCCAGTCCAGGCGGTGGTCTATGGCTGGAAGGGTCTCGGCGAAAGGGTCCAGCGGCAAGGGGGATTCAGCTGTGCCTTCGATGCTCAGGGCTTCCAGCTGCACTTCCAGTCCGCCAAGTTTGACAACCGGGTTGTCCACCACCGTACCGCTGATGGTCACGACCGATTCGGCGCCCAGGGTCGAAATTTGCTGCGCCAGGGCCTCATCATTGGCTTTCCAGAAGGCGACCTGTACCAGACCGGTCAGGTCGCGGATGATGAGAAACTGCATTTTCTTCTGGTCGCGCAGCGTTTGCAGGAATCCCTGAATTTGAACTTTCTCTCCGATGTGACTGCGTAAATCTCCGATAAAAGTGCGTTGCATAGTTTTCTTCTCCTGGGCGTGGGTGAGGGAAAGCGGCGTCCCTTATGAATGAG
>DATBWK010000275.1:0-8312 GCA_036514835.1 Bellilinea sp. | reverse complement strand
ATACGGGCTGCCCTTCGTGCCGTCAAAGACGTAGTCCGTCGAATAATGAACCAGCAGCGCGCCTAGATTTTTCGCCTCGCGAGCAATTTCGCCCACCGCATCAGCGTTGATCCGCCGGGCGATCTCTGGCTCGCTTTCCGCCTTATCGACATTGGTGTACGCCACCGCATTGACGATTACATCTGGTCGGGCAGCACGGACGAGCGCAGGTAAGGTCTGCGGCTGGTTAAAATCGACATCAGGGTAATCCACAACCGTCAGGTCACCCAGTGTGATCAGGCTGCGGTGCAGTTCCCAGCCGAGCTGACCATTCTTGCCAAATAATAAAATCCGCATCAGGGATTTACTCTATCTTTCCATCCGCCAGCCGCTGCAGGTACGTCCCGTAGCTATTTCCCGCCATGCGAACCGCTTCTTTCCGCAGCTGGGCATTGTCAATAAATCCCATGCGGTAGGCGATTTCTTCCGGGCACGAGATCATCATCCCCTGCCGTTCCTCGACCGTCTGCACAAAGGTGGCAGCCTGCAGCAGTGATTCGTGCGTGCCGGCGTCCAGCCAGGCGACGCCGCGCCCCAGCACCTGCACCTGCAGCTTGCCAGCAGCCATGTAGAGCTTGTTGAGGTCTGTGATCTCCAACTCGCCGCGCGGCGAGGGTTTAAGCCCGCGCGCCAATCCCACTACCTTGCGGTCGTAAAAATAGATGCCTGGAACAGCATAATGCGAGCGGGGTTGTTGGGGTTTCTCTTCCAGGCTGAGGGCATTGTTGTTGGCGTCAAATTCCACCACGCCGTATCGTTCCGGGTCGCGCACCGGGTAGGCAAATACCACCGCCCCGTCTTCAATTTTGGCTGATTTTTGCAGCGTGCCCGGCAGGCCGGTGCCATAAAACAAATTGTCACCCAGGATCAAGCACACTGGTTCGCCGGCGATGAAATCTGCCCCAATGATGAATGCCTCGGCCAACCCGCGCGGTTCAGCCTGCTCGGCGTAATCGAAACGCAGCCCCCACTGCGACCCGCTCCCCAACAGGCGGCGGTAGCCCGGCAAATCCTCAGGTGTGCTGATCACTAAAATTTCTCGTATCCCCGCCAGCATCAGCATCGACAGCGGGTAATAAATCATTGGTTTATCGTACACCGGCAGCATCTGTTTGCTCACGCCAATGGTGATGGGATACAGCCGCGTGCCTTTGCCGCCGGCCAAAATGATCCCTTTCATTTGACTCCCTCGGCCCGATTGGTGTAATTTTTCTGGATCCAGCCCTGATAGTCGGGCTGCTGCGCCACCGCCTGCACCCATTCCGGATGTTCCAGGTACCAGCGTACCGTCTCGCGCAGGCCTGTTTCCAGCGATTGGCGCGGCAACCATCCAAGTTCGGTATGAATCTTATTGATGTCAATAGAATAGCGCCGGTCGTGCCCGGGCCGGTCAGCCACAAACTTAATCAGTTGACTGTGGGGAAAGTAAGGGGAATTCGGCTGCAGTTCATCCATAAGGCGGCAAATGGTGTTGACGATTTCCAGGTTGGGCGGTTGATTATCGCCGCCCACGGCATACGTCTCACCCGAGCGGCCTTTTTGGATGACCAGCCAGATGGCTTCACAGTGATCTTCCACAAACAGCCAGTCGCGCACCTGCTGGCCGTCGCCATACACCGGCAGCGGTTTACCGTCGCGGGCGTGCAGCACCATCAGCGGGATCAGCTTCTCGGGGAATTGATTGGGTCCGTAATTGTTGGAGCAGTTGGTGATGGTGATCGGCAATCCATAGGTCGTGCCGTACGAGCGCACCAGGTGGTCGCTGGCAGCCTTGGAGGCTGCGTAAGGCGAACGCGGTGCGTACGGGGTATCTTCAGTGAAGGAAGGGTCGCCGGGCGCCAGGGTGCCGAAAACCTCGTCGGTTGAGACGTGGTGAAAATGCACCCGATCCAACGGGACTAATTTTTCCACCACCCAGGCGCTGCGCGCAGCTTCCAACAGGGTAAATGTTCCCACCACATTGGTCTGGATGAAGGTGCCCGGGTCAACGATCGAGCGGTCGACATGGGTTTCAGCCGCAAAATGGACGATGGTATCGATCTGGTATCGGCGTAACAGTCCATCCACCAGGGCCCGGTCGCAAATATCGCCTCGCACAAACACATGACGTTCCGGTGACGGCAAATCGAGCAGATTCTGCAGGCTGCCAGCATAGGTCAACGCATCCAGGTTGACGACCCGCGCATCGGTCTCATTCTGCAAAATATACTTTACAAAATTCGACCCGATAAATCCCGCACCGCCGGTCACCAATATATTTCTCATTCCGTCTCCCAACAATCGTTTATTCAAATAATTCAGCCTGGCTCAGGAGCTTGCCAGCCGCGTCTTTGCCAGACACAACCGGCAATTGCCCTTCTACCAGCGGCCACTGAACGCCAATTTGCGGGTCATTCCACAAAATTGTCCGTTCCCATTCGGGAGCGTAAAAATCTGTGACTTTGTAAACGAACTCAGCCCAGTCACTCAATACATAGTAGCCATGCCCAAAACCAGGCGGCACCCACAATTCCCGTCTATTTTCCGCGGAAAGGACGGCTCCGGTCCATTTACCAAAAGTTGGCGACGATTTTCGCAGGTCGACTGCCGCGTCAAATACCTCACCGACCACAACCCGAACCAGTTTTCCCTGCGACTGTTTCAATTGATAATGCAGTCCGCGCAGAATTCCCTGCCTGCTGCCAGAGTGATTATCCTGGACAAATTCAGTCGGGAGTCCGGCCTCCGCAAATGCTCGCTTCTGGTAGGTTTCCATGAAAAACCCACGGTCGTCAGGAAACACCTTGGGCTCGATGATCTTAACATCGGGGATGTCTGTGTTGATGATTTTCATTGATCGTCTCAGGGTGAGGATACAACCAATTTTACCCTGAAAACCAGTGCTTAAAACTTAAACGACCGAACATCTGCATCCTCGAACAAGTGCGCTGCCACCTGTTCGTGTGCGTGCAGCGGCCCGCGTGCCTGCCATTTGAACACCATTTCGGCGCCAGTTTTCATCTGCTGATGTTCGTGAACTTTCAAACCGTATTGCTCAAACAGATTCCCCAGTTCGACCATTTTTTCCGGGCGCAGCACACACACAATTTCGTAAATGCGGTCTTCTGCTGCTTTTTCAATATGGCGCTCGATAAAGGGGAAAATCCACAGCACGACCATCGCAAGCAGCACCGTCGCTCCGCTCAGTAGATACTGCCCGCCGCCAATGCCCATGCCTATGGCAGCCGTCAGCCAGATGGTGGCAGCTGTTGTCAAACCTGTCACTCGCCCGCCCTCGCGCATGATCACGCCCGCGCCGAGGAAGCCAACGCCGGTGACGATGCCGGTGGCGATGCGGGTGGGATCGTTTGTCCCGGCAAGCTTCACCGAATAAATGGCGAATAAAGCCGATCCCAGACAGATGAAAATCAGCGTGCGAAAACCGGCCGCTTTGTCGCGGAATTCGCGTTCAATGCCAATCAAACCGCCGGCTAAAACGGCCAGGAGTATCTTGATAACGTCCTCAAGCAGCAATTCCATCCAGCCCATCCTCGTTTCTAAAATTCCGGTATAAATCAAACCCGCCGCTATAAGAAGAAAAGCGGCGGGTGCTTTTTGCAGTCCCCAGGCCTATAAGTATTCTTTGAGCTGGCGCGAGCGGCGCGGATGACGCAGGCGGCGCAGGGCTTTGCTTTCGATCTGGCGGATGCGCTCGCGAGTCAGGCCAAATTTCTGGCCAACCTCTTCCAGTGTGTAGGTGTGACCGTTTTCCAAGCCAAATCTCAAGCGCAGGATGCGCGCTTCGCGCGGCGGTAAAGTTTCCAGCACGGATTCGATCTTTTCCCGCAGCATCTTGGTATATGCGCTTTGAATCGGTGAGGGCGTCTGTTGATCCTCGACGAACATGCCGAGTTCTGAGTCTTCCTCATCGTCGTTGATCGGACTCTCCAGCGAGAGCGGCAGCCAGGAAACCCGCAGCATCCAGTCCACCTTGTTGACCGGCACATTCATTTCAGTCGCCAGTTCCTCGGTATTGGGGATGCGCCCCAGTTTTTGTTCCAGCTCGTGTGTCAGGCGGTACAGCTGGCGAATGCGGTCTACCATATGCACCGGCACGCGGATGGTGCGCCCCTGGTCAGCGATCGCGCGTGTGATGGTCTGGCGAATCCACCAGGTGGCGTAGGTGGAAAAGCGGAAGCCGCGCCGGTACTCGTATTTTTCGACCGCCTTCATCAACCCGAGGTTGCCCTCTTGAATCAGGTCGAGGAATGGCACACCGCGCCCAATGTAGCGTTTGGCAATGCTGACCACCAGGCGGGTGTTGGCTTTGATCAAATGCTCGCGCGCCAGCTGGCCATCGGCCATCTGCTGTTCCAGCTCTTGCCGGCGGCCGGCGGAGACGCGCATGTTGATTCGTTCCACGGCGCGGTTGGCATAACGCCCGCGTTCGATGCGCTTTGCCAGTTCCAACTCTTCCTCGCAGGAAAGCAGCGCCACGCGCGACATTTCCTTCAGGTACAGCCCAATGGTGTCATCACTGGAGATTGATTCAATGCTGGTGAACGGCTCCATGTCCGTTTCTGCATCGATCAATGGATCGTCATCTTTTAACGAAGCTTCCGACTCGTGATCCAGAAAATCCACCCCGCGGCGGCGCAGTGCCACCACCATGGCTTGCAGACGCTCGGCATCCTGGGTGACATCCGGATACACTTCAATCAGGTCATCGGTGGTCAGATAACCCTGAACATCGGCTTTTTCCAACAACATGCTGAGAATTTCGGAACTTCGTTTGAGCCTACCCGGATTTGTCACTACCGCCCTCCTCCATTGTGAACCCCCCACAAGAATACCGATTAGATAGTGCTTCCTAAATCTGTACGCGTTCTGGAATCCTGACAGTCAACCGCCGGTTGGGCGGCTTTTCCCCCGCTGTTGTTTACGGGTCGGCTTTGTGTCCGTTGATGAGAAGTTGGTTGGTATTGATTTGGAATCCCCTCGAGCGAAGCGAGCGCAGAGAGGTCAATTAATCTTCAACGAGCTGTGCCTGATGTTCGCATGTCGTTTCGTTGAGATTGACCCCGCAGTAAGAACACAAACCCTTGCAATTGGGGCGGCAGATCGGCTTGATGGGCTGCTCAAGCAGCAGATAATCGCGCGCCAGCGGTTCAAGGTCAATGTGTCCATCTTCCGGTACAAACTGTTCCGACTCTATGTTGCGGCGGTAACGAAAAGCAAACAATTCGGCGAAATTGGCGGAAATTGCTTGCTGGTATTCGTCCAGGCAGCGCACGCATTCGAGTTGCAAATTGCCCGCTAAGTCTGCTTCAACCAGCAGGCCCTGGGGCGTGCGGCTGATGTGAGCCGTTCCGTTAAACTGCGTCAAATGAAAATCAGTAGATAATTGGACCGCCGGATAATCAAATGAGAAATCGTGGCTGGAACCAATTGGCTGATGAACTAAAAAGCCAACATTAATGCGCAGAGGATAACGGGGGAGAGTCACAGGAACCGGTTTGTAGATATAATACCGAATAGAGAGATTATAGCAGAATGAATCTACCAAGTCAATTTATTAATATTAATTTGATAAATATTAAAGGTATTCCCGTATGCGCCTCTTGATCGCCAGCACCAACCGCGGAAAATTGCGCGAGATTCAAGCCGTACTCGCCGGATTGCCCGTTGAAATGGTCCTGCCGGCCGATCTTAGCCTGACGCTGCAGGTGGACGAGACCGGCGAAACCTACGCCGAGAATGCTGCCCTCAAAGCTCGCGCTTATTGCCTGGCCAGCGGGTTAGTGACCCTGGCAGACGACTCGGGGCTGGAAGTAGCGGCCCTCAACGGCGCTCCCGGGCTGCACTCGGCGCGCTATTCCCCCGTTCCAGAAGCATCGGATGCCGACCGGCGGTCCTTGCTGCTGCAGACATTGAACACGTTTCCTGTTCCAACAGGCGCCCCCGGCTGGCCGGCCCACTTTCACTGCACCGTCGCGGTAGCCGAGCCAACCGGTTCGCTGTTTTTTGCGGACGGGCGCTGCGACGGTTTTATCATTTCGCAGGAGCGCGGGCACAATGGTTTCGGCTATGACCCCTTTTTTTATATGCCCGAGCAAAACGCCACCATGGCCGAGCTGCCGGACGAAGTCAAAAACCGCATCAGCCACCGCGCCCGCGCCCTGCAGGATGCCTTGCCGCTGCTTCACCGCCTAATTGCGGATTGACCAATCACCAACTCACCCTCAGCCCATCCTGCGGTGACCATGCCGCAGCCTCGATTAATGGATAAGTCTCAAGCCAGCCGTTGGCCAGGTGCACGCGCTGACCGGCTGGCAGGTCGTGGCTGCACACCTCCCGCCCGCTGCGAGTGCGCAATGTCCCCTGGTTGTCCAGGGTAAACTGCCAATCGTTTTCAGCGGGTTGGCTATGAATTGCCAGGCGGCGGTCTGCCTCGACCACCGCCTGCAACGGACTGCCGCTGCTGTCGCCCTGCACCAGCAAGTCTGCCAGTTCGCTCTGGCAATCCTGCCGACCCTGGCGCCATAACAGAGTATCCCCGCTCACCGGGCTGTTTACCTGCAGGCCGGTCAGGAATTGACCGCCGCGGTCAACCGCCGCCAGCTGCTGCATACGCGACAACCGGCTGATGAAACCGGTGGTATAGAAATTTATGTCCGTCGAACCAGAACCCGCATCCAACCAGGCGCTGCCATTCCAAAACATCAATTTGCCGGGCAGGTAACTGTTGGCAGCGTCGGTATACAGTTGATAAAAATTCGCGGTGCTCAGCGCCCCGCTGCGGGAAAACACCAGCCAGTAAGGCGTATTGGCCAGAATCGAAGGCCGGGTGCCAAACAAAAATTTGACCCACCAGCGCAATTTGCTCACGACACTGGCATCGACCGCTGCACTGGCTAAAGTTGTTCCCGGCACTCCGCTAGCGTCGGCGCACAGTTCGCAAATCACCTGATCGGTGTTGCTGCCGACTGATTTTATATTGACCACCGCCTCGCCGCATAACCAGCCGCCGTAGGTCGTCTGAAAACTCTGGGCAATGCGGGCATCTGCGGCAGCCCCCCGCCCAAGGTTCTGTGTGGTTTGACCCGGCAGGACTAATCCCTGGTAACCGTCATTGAAACAGGCCATCCGCCATTGGAGCGTCTGCCACCAACCACGGCAAACCAGCCGCAGCCGGGCTGCCTTTTCATTCGCGGCTACCTGCCTCACCTGCGGCAGCGGACGGCAGTGCTGTGCCAAAAGCGCATCACGTGCCTGTATGGCTTCGCTCTCGTCCATGGAGCGCAGGGTAAAAAAGCGCTCCTTAACACCAAAAATACGCTGGCTGTCCAGGTCGTCTGCCCAGGCGGTGAAAGTTCGCGCACCGGTCCATTCCAACTGCGGCTCAGGCTGCCAAAATTCCACGCACACACGGTTGGCCATCTCAGCCAGATCATAGACCAGCTGCAGACCGTTCTGCTGAATTTCCACCCGCTCAACATAGCCCCACCAGGCATTTTCGCCAGTCTGATTGGTGACCGTCACTGGCACACCCAGCGTATCCGCCGCCCACTCGGCTGCCCGGGATGTTAAATCTTGTGTGGGCAGGCTGCCGGTAAGCACTGCTTCCGCCGGACCGCCCAATGCCTTCCAGGTCAAGCGCTCGACTTGCAGCGCGGGCGAAATTTGTATCCGCTCCGAAAAATCACGTTGGTATAGCCGGACCTGCATTCGCTCCATCTTTCCTCCTATATTCTGGTTCCATCTGCTACGGTAACAACCTGCGCGCGCCAGCCTCGACCCGTATACCAGCTGTTTCGCCAATCCCAAAACCAGCCCCCGATTCATACAGCACATAGATGCGGTGATTGCGCCCCGGATACAACACCATGGCGGAGCCGGATACCAGATGCGTCACCGATTTCACGCCGCCCGTTTCGGCTTCGGTATAACAGTCGCCGCTCGGCCAATCCATGACCAGGTTGTGATACTGGTCGATACCGCTGACCGGTTGGAAGAAGGCAAAATTTTCCAGCGGAAAAAGTTGGACAAAGTCCAGGTCGATTTGCTTTACGCCGGCTGTAGTACATTCAAGCCAGGCTTCCAGAATAAACGATTGATACGGTGCGGTGCCTCCAGGCGTTGGCGGGAATAAGGCTGGCAATACCTGCAGCTGGCTGGCTGAATCCAGTTTTACCAGCGCCGACTGATCGAGTTGGGGGCCGCCATCGGATGCGAGCAGCTTCCAACGCATGCGGGTGTTGGCGGGCGGCGGCGTATGGAAACGCGCCACCGGG
>DATBWK010000274.1:0-8701 GCA_036514835.1 Bellilinea sp. | reverse complement strand
GGCGGGGCATACACCAGGTCTTCACCGCGCAGCCAGAGGCTGACCATTTCCGCGGGGATTTCCACCTTGCCGTTGGTAAACCCGCTGCCAAAACGGGCCACCCAATCGTGGGCGGGAATCAATCCTTCGGGACTTTCCTCGGCCAATTTCAATCCCAGCAGCTGGCACGGAAGACCGCTGAATTGTTCCAGATAAGCTGTCGGGACGGCAAAAATTCCCGCTGGGCTGTGCCAAAGTTCCAGCCGGTATTCCGATAGAGTCAGGCCAAGCGGCAGGCCGAATTGCTGTTCGAATAACAAATGGACATCCCGTTTGGCTGCTCCGGTCAGCGGCTTTTGACCGACCAGCGCCAGCGGTCGATAGGGCGGTGCATCTGAAGGAAAATCTACCGCCGCTGTTTTGCGGATCAATGCGGCAAAAAAGCCCGATGTGTGGAAACGGTGCGGCCACAGGCGGGCAGCCCTCACAACCTGAGGGTCGAATTCCTGCCCGTAGGCTTGCGCCAGGGCTGGGGCAGGAGCCGGAAGCCGGCTTTCCAGTCCTTCGACCTCAACCGCGTTGGGAAAGCGGCGCAGGATCTCGTCCAACACGGCTTCGTCCTCTTCCGGCGCCAGCGTGCAGGTCGAATACACCACCTGCCCGCCGGGTTTGAGTGCAGCGATCGCTGCCGCCAATAACGCCGCCTGACGCCGCGCCAAAGAGGTTTGTTCGCGCTCAGAAATTGGCCGTAAAGGATGCGCGTCGTTGGAACGCAGCGATTGCATCGAGCAAGGTGCATCCAGCAGAATGAGGTCGAAGGTTTCCGGGTACCAGCGCCCGAATTTTTCACCCGGGAAACGGGTGACCGCAATATTGGCTGCTCCCCAGGTCTGCAGCACCAGCCGTAAAGCCGTGATGCGGTCCGGCGACGAGTCATTGGCGATCACCAGCCCTTGATCGAGGAGCCGTCCGGATATATGCGTGGTTTTTCCGCCAGGCGAAGCTGCCAGGTCGAGTACCAGCGGACCCTTAATCTCGTCAAGGTCGAATAGCTCCACCGGCAGCATCGAGGCGGCATCCTGTATGTAGTAATGCCCCATACGGTGCTCGAGCGTCATAGCTGCCGGCTCGTGCATGCTGGTCACGCGCCAGCCTGTCGGGCAGTACGACACTGGCTCGATTTCCCAGCCGTAACGCTGCGCCCACTCCAACTCCGCGCCAGTTTTGGCTTTGAGCGGGTTGGTGCGGAATGCCAGCGGCATCGGCCGGGTCAGTTCCTCCAGCATCACCTGATAATCATCGGGCGCCAGCAGCTGTTTAAAGCGTTCCAGCGCCGCACTTTGAGCGGCTTCCGGGTGGTTTTGCTGGATCGTATGTTTCTTTTTACGGCTCATGCTTTGCGGATGCAAAAAACCAGTTCGTTTCCGATCATGATTTCCGTCACCGGCCAATCCAGACCGTCCAGGATCGCATCCATCAAATTACGCTGCCGGTCGACCAGCGAGTGGTGACCGCTCAAGTCAGTGGCGGGCAATGATACCAGCAGCCAGCGTACGTTCAAAGCCTCAAAGAACGGCCGGTTGCACCCTTTTTGCCGCTGTTCGAAGCGGTGCGCTTCTTTGAAGAACAATGCCACATCTGCTTCAACATCGGGCGGATTGACCAGAATGTCTTGCACCCGGGCCAGCGGTTCGCGATCCATCGCTTGCAGAAAGCGGTTAATCAATGCGATGCGCGGGGTATGCAGATCGTAGGCATGATAAGCCGTTGCGCCTGGCAGGTCCATCCAGGGGAGGCCAAATGGGTGCAGCGCGCAGGCAAGATCCAGAATAGACCCAGGCATACCCGTGACTGCCCACAGCTGTGGGTAAAAAGTCTCAAGAAGCAGGATGCGCTCGCGCGTGGAGGCATGGCTTTCCATAATTCCGCGGCACCAGGTTTTGACAGCTTCCGGATCGCCGCTGCTTACCGCTCCGTCGAGTTGACCTTTAGCTGCGGCATAATCTGGGTCACCCAGGTACGGCGCCACAATGTTATGCAATTTTTCGCGGACTGCCTGCAACGCGGCACCGCCTTCGCGACCTTTGGCCAATTCCTTTTCCAGCAAGTCGCGCAGTGTCTCCAACGGCAGGTCGAGTCCGCGGTATTTGTACGAGGTTTGAATCTCGCGGTTAAGGCGCGCCAGTAAGACGTCTGAGCTGTTGGAATCAGTCATCCCGCCGCACAATCCCCTTATTCCAGGCGTAGGCGGCTGCCTGAGTGCGGTCAACCAGGTGCAGTTTGGATAGAATATTGCTCACGTGGCTTTTGACCGTTTTCTCGCTGATCACCAGTTGGTCGGCTATTTCTTTGTTACTGCCTCCATTGGCAATCAGGCGCAGCACTTCCAATTCCCGCTCACTCAGCTCGGCAAATGGGTTGGTATCCTCTTCGCGCACGCCTTGGATTTCCTGCACCAGCCGGGCTGCCACCCGCGGGTTAAGCATCGCCTCGCCATGGGCTGCCTTGCGAATGGCTTCGGCCAATTCAGCCGGGTCGGCGTCTTTGAGGATGTACGATAATGCTCCGGCGCGAATGGCCGGGAAAATGTATTCATCCCGGTAATAGGAGGTGAAAATCACGACCTGGGTACGCGGTGAAGCGGATTTAACCCGGCGCGTAGCCTCGACCCCGTCCATATCCGGCATTACCAGGTCCATCAGCACCACGTCGGGAGCGGTTTGCAGCGCCAGTTCAACGGCTTGCGTCCCGTTTTCAGCTTCGCCAACTACTTCCATGTCTGGCAGGGCTTGCAGGAAAGCACGAATTCCCTGCCTGACTACGGCATGATCATCCACTATAAACACACTGATGGGTATTGCCATTTCACTCATTGACCTTATCCGGGATGGTTTTCCGCTTCTCCAGGGGCAGGCAGGCGGTGACCGTTACACCCTGTCCAGGTGCAGCATCCACCTTCAAGCTGCCGCCCAATTCTACCAGCCGTTCAGGCATGCTGTGCAGCCCGTATCCGTTGATGGGTATCTCGGCCAGATTAAATCCGCGTCCGTTGTCTTGAACCTGCAGTGTCGCCATCTCCTCACCGGGCAGCAGGCTGACTTTGACGCTGGTGGCGCGGCTGTGACGGGCGACGTTGGCCAGTGCCTCCTGCAAAACACGGAACAGCGCCAGCTCGCCGTCGAAGTTCAAACCAGTCAACCTGGTCAGGTTGCTTTGAACCGTAATATTGGTCTGTTTGCCCCATTGATCCAGGTAGAAGGCCGCTGTACCTGCTAACCCTTGTTCACTTAAAGCTGCCGGCCGCAATTCAAGGATTATGTTGGACAGTTCCTGCTGGGCCTGGGTGGTTAGCAAGCCAGCTTGCTGCAGCGCAGCCTGCGCGCTAGCTGGGTTCGTATGGACCATCAATTCCGCGGCGCTGATTTGCAGGCGTGCAGCAGCCAATTGTTGTTTGACCGAGTCATGCAGGTCGCGAGCCAGTTGATTGCGCTCATCCAGCGCAGCCAGCTCCTGTTTGGTATGCAGGGTGGTTTCCAACTCAGCCGCCATCTGGTTAAGCTGCCGGCTCAGTTGTGCAACTTCGTCCTCGGCATCGTCGCGAATGCGCACCGAGAAATTTCCGTCACCCCAGGCGTTAATGGCAAAGTTAAGCTTTTTGAGCCGGTTCTCGAGCCAGGATGTGGTTACAAAACCGAATAAGATGCTCACCAACAGGGACGGGACGATGAAGATCAGCAGCCCGGGGAAAATAAAGGGCTGAAGAGCTGCCAGCAGCTCGCCGCGAATTTGATTCAGGCTGGCATCCGGTTGGCTGCGTGCCAGGTATAGCGTGACCCCGACGAAACTCCACCAGGCTGTCATCAGCATGGAGGCCATGGTCACCAGCACGAATGACAAAATCAGGCGCCATTTCAAGCGCCTGACGGGAACGGTGAGCCAGTCTTTCCAGCCAGAACTCGACATTTTTAATAGGTGGTCCGCATTTGCAGAGGCATGAAGAATAACACGACAATGCACAGGCCGGTCAGCACGATGACCGATAAGCCGATGCCAATCCAGCCCAGGGTGACTCCGGCGCGAGCCAGATTGTCGCCGCTGTATTGGTCGGGATTCTCATTAATTTCACGCCGGGCAATCCGGCCGGAAATGACTGCGCCAATCGAGCCGATCACCGGCAGGATAGCTGCCAGGCCGAGGATGCCAAGCACCAGACTGACGATAGCCAGCGAGTGATTGGGCTTTGTGACCGGAAGGGGGGTTGATTCGTTCATGGGATTCCTTTCACCAGTATTATTGTACCGCCGGATTTTCAGGCCGAGGGTATATAAGCAGGGCGGGTTGATGCTCGCGTAGGTTGGGTTGAGGCGCAGAAATGATTCTTAACTCGACTGTTCGTTTTGTGCGCCGAAACCCAACACTGCTGGATCTGCCGATGTGTTGGGTTGAGGGCTGCAATGGTCAATTAAGATTAACCATCTAGTCTCGCCCTCAACCCAACCTACGGATAATTTACCAATTAATCACGGCAAATGGCATAAACAACAGCACCGCGATCACCAGCAGTACCAACGGCAGGAACACGCCAATCCAGCCAAGGACCACGCCAGCTTTAGCCAGTCCTTCGCCTTCTTCCGCTCCGCCGCTGGCAGCGATTTCTTTGCGGGCAATGTTGCCGGTGACGATGCCGATGATGCTGGCGAGCCAGGGGAACACGGTCAATCCAGCCAACCCCGATACCAGGCTGACGATCGCCAGCGTATTGGTGCGGGTCGTACGAACAGTAGTCATTGTGTTATCCATTTTCTCAACTCCTTTTGAGCAAATCGTTTGATGCTCACATCTTAGCGGAGTCGAGCTGCCTTGCCATCCGTCTGGATGTTGATTCCGAGACCGTCTGGAGACGGATTCAGGCTCTGGATAAGCGGAAAACCAGCTCGCCGGAGAAGTCAAAGCGCTTGACCGCCCATTGCAGCCCATTGATGATTTCAGAAAAATGCTGGTCGTAGTTGACGCGCATGCCTTTGCCGCGCCCGCCAAGGCTGTGCACCGGAAAGGAAACCAGCACATGCTCGGCCTGAAGTCCGCTCAAAAGCCGCCGCCCAATGCTTTTATCGACCTGCTCCAGGCAGGGGATGGTTTTGAGCAGCAGCGCCAGCTGAACTTTCTCCTCAGGGATCTTATGTACCAGGTCGCAGTTGAAGGCGTGCCCATTCACCCCAAAATGGGCATAAAAAGCATTGAGAAAATCTGCCATGTCGGCGTAAATGTCGCAGGCCAACACCCTCGCATTGGGCGCCAGCGGCAGCCAGGGCAGCGCCAACGGGTTGAGGCCGCAGGCCATGTCGATCAATGAATGAACCGGCCCGATTCCGTCCAAAGCCTCCTGAAAAAAATGATCCAGAAAGCTGAGGCGTTCCCGCGTCGAGGTGTGCTCCTGCATCGCCTCGCGGCAGAAATCGATTACCTGCGGATCCTGCAGGTCGCGGGGCAGGTTAGATAGGTGCTCTAATAATTGCGCATAGTCAATGGATTTTTCCTGGTAGGCGCTGCCGATTTGGTGCAGCTTGTTGCGCACAGCTTTGACTGTTTCTTTCGCGTTGCGTCCTTTGCTCAATTCTTGCTCGACCAGGGTGGTAACCAATCCGCGGTCCATGGCGGCGTATTTGGCTGCAGCCTGTACACTCTCCACCAGCGATTGGACAACAGCTGCATCGATCATGATTTTCGCATGCGAATACGGTCGGTGAGTTGGGTCATAAAGCGCAAATTGTGCAGCGAAGCCAGCCGTAAATAAAGTCCGTCATTGAGTTTGAATAAATGGTGCAGGTAACCCAGCGAATAATGGCTGCACACCGGGCAATCGCAATATGGCGAAACGGGCAAATTAGCTTTGATATGGCGCTCATCGTTAATATACAAGTATTTCAGCCAATCGCCGGAAAGACCGCCGTCCTTCCCGGGCGGGGTGGTGAAGGTATATACCCGTCCGTGGCGCGCATCGCGCGTGGGCATGGCACAGTCGAAGATGCCGTAGCCCAGATCATAGCCTGCCAGCACATTGCGCGGGTGACCGATGCCCAGGGCATGCAGCGGATACTGCGCCGGAATCAGCGAGCGGGTGTATTCCAGCACTTCGTACAGCAGTTGACCCTCGCCGTCCAGAGGCCAGCCGCCAAAGCCAAAGCCATCGAATCCGATTTCCAGCAGCGCCTCGGCGCATTGTTTCCGTAGATCTAACTCGCCGCCGCCCTGAATGACACCAAAAATGCGCGGGCGCTGATTGGCAGACAGCTTTTTCTGATCCACCAGGCGGTCGAACTCCTGACGCGAGCGTCTTGCCCAATCGATGGTGCGTTTTACCGATAGCTCCTGCTCGCTGCGCGGCGCATCCACGTGCGTGCAGTCGTCCAAACTGATGACCACATCCGTCCCGTAGCCAACTTGCAGCTGAACGCCTTTTTCAGGCGTCAGCAAGTATTTTCGGTCGCTGGCATCCGGTTGAAAGTGAATACCGCGCTCGTCCATTTTGCCAAATTTAGGATTCTGGCGAATCAATGAATAAGCCTGAAACCCGCCGGAGTCGGTCACGATCGGACGCTCCCAGCCGCTCATGCGGTGCAATCCACCCAGTGCTTGAATGGTGCTGGAACCCGGTCGCTGCATCAGGTGGTAGGTGTTCATCACCACCGCCTCAATGCGGGCATTCTCAAGATCGGCTGAATCCACGGTGCGCACCACGCCGAAAGTGGCATCCGGCATAAATACCGGGAACTGGAGCGTTCCGTGGAGCAGTTTGAGGGATGTGGGGGCGGCGGTCATGGGCAGGAATTCTACATGTGCACGGTAAGCGGGTCAATCCCCGTGATTATTCCATTGTAATCGGATTTCCTATCGCGGTGCTACATCGTGAGAGCTCTTATCGGTGACAACCGTTCGCCTGACAAATCGTCTGGCATATGCTATATTTGAAGACATATCTGCCCAGGTGAAGGGCGGCCCCAAGGGAGAAATCATGAGCTTCGAACACATCAACAATGATAATTTCGAACAACAGGTGTTAAAATCCGACCGCCCGTTTTTACTCGAATTTGGCGCCGTGTGGTGTAGTCCGTGCAAGCGGCTGGAGCCCGAGTTGGAAAAATTGCAGGCCACCTGGGGAGAGAAAGTACGTCTCGGCAAGTTGGACGTGGATGAATCCACTGATGTGACCATGCAATTCGAAGTTATGAGCGTGCCGACGGTCATGTTGTTCGTAGACGGCCAGGTGAAAGAACGCATCGCCGGTTATCAACCCCTGCCGCGTTTGATCGACAAATTCGAACCGCATATTTAGCTTTTTGGCATGATGAGGTTATTTTCTGCCCGCTGCTGGACCGTATAGTCTGTGCGCGGGCAGTTTGCGTCGGTTGGAGGTATTAATGTCGGGTCCTAAAATCGTTCGTCCATATGGCCTGTGGCCCAGCCCGATTCAGGCTGGTATGTTGACCGGGCGTTCTCCGCTGGTGGATGTGCAATGGACGCCGGATGGCGGCGCGCTGGTCTGGCTGGAAAGCCGCGGCGGAGTCGGCCAATTATTTTATCAACCTCTGGGCGAAGCGCCGCGCCGCCTGTTGACCGGGCATAATGCGCGCGGCGGAGTGGGTTATGGCGGCGGTGATTTCGGCCTTAGCCGCACCGGGGTGTTCTTTTCCGAAAAAAGCGGCGCGCTCTACCGCCGCGAACTGACACACGGCCAACCTCAACCCATTACCCCCGCCCACGGCGGTTTAGCCTCGCCGCTTGTCTCTCCAGACGGCCGCTGGGTGGTGTACGTCCATTCGGACGGCAAGCAAGATGTTCTGGCCCTGGTTGATTCCGAAGGCACCGGTTGGCCGATCAAGCTGGTGTCCGGTGCCGATTTTTACATGCAGCCGGTCTGGAGCCCCTCTGGTGACGCCCTGGCCTGGGTGGAGTGGGATCACCCCAACATGCCCTGGGACGCCACCCGCGTGAAGTTTGGTAAATTGACCGGCAGCCCGCCGCAACTTGAATCGGTGGAGCTGATCGCCGGCGGACAGGAAGAAACCGTTGCACAGCCGCAATTCTCGCCCGACGGGCGTTTGCTCAGCTATATCATCTCCCGCGGCGAGTGGGAAGCGCTGGAAGTGTTGGACCTTGAGAGCGGTAAACGCAGCACCCGGCTGGCTGGCGAATTCAACCTGTCCTTGCCAGCCTGGGTGCAGGGACGGCGCAGCTACGGGTGGAGTCCATCTGGCAGCCGCATCTTCGTGATTCGCAATGCACGTGGAAAATCTGAATTGTGTGCGGTTGAGGCGGATGGAGCCTGTCAAATCATCCCCACCGAACCCTTCACCTGGCTGGAGCAATTGAGCGTCTCGCCAGTCAGCGATGAATTAGCTCTGCTGGCAGCCTCGCCCAAAATAGCCCCCCAGGTTGTTCGCTGGGACGGTCAGCGCTGGCGCACCGTGGCTTACAGCGATACCAGCCAGATATTGCCGGAAGATATGCCCGATCCGCAGACCGTTGAATGGCAATCTTTGGACGGGCAGACCGCTTACGGCTTCTTCTCACTGCCCAACAATTCTGTGAGCAGCGGGGAAGGCGCGCCGCCGCTCATCGTACATGTGCATGGCGGACCGACCAGCTCAGCTAACCTGGATTTTCCCGAAGAAGCCCATTACTTTACCTCGCGCGGCTATGCCTGGCTGGAGGTCAATCACCG
>DATBWK010000273.1:0-10809 GCA_036514835.1 Bellilinea sp. | reverse complement strand
AGGTGATTGGCGCAAACTGGCCGAAACACTTGCCATTTCGGGCTTTACCGACTTGTCGAATGGAAATCTCGAGTCAGCCCAAAAATCTCTTGATGAAGCCTATGAGATCAATCAGCAGATCAATAACCGGGAAATGGAATTTGTCTTGTCCGGTAAAGGCATCCTGGCTATGCAGCGCGGTGAATATGGGCTGGCGCGGGACTTCCTGCAGGAAAATGCGCAGCTTCAAGAGGAGGTAGGGAACCGAATGGGGATCCTTTGGGCCCAGGCGCGGATCGCCTATGTTGCTCTGCGCGAGGGGAATTTGGCAGAAGCCAAGCGGCTGCTGACGGATGTTATTATTAATTTTCAGGCAGATCAAAACAAGAGCGGACTGGCCTTCACGCTGGATAAAATGGCAAGCCTGCACGTTTTGACGGATAATCTCAAAGTCGCCGCACAGCTGATCGGTTGGTCAGACACGGCTCGCAAGCAGGTTGGCGACCCGCGTCCGCGCCTTGAGCAGGCCGAATTAGACCGCGATATCGCCGCGATCCAGGAAAAGATCGGTTCCGCCGCTTATGAAGCCGCGTATGATTCCGGAAGCGAAATGACACTGGATGAGGTTGTGGCGGCCGCTTTGGGTGAAAAAGAATAGGAAGTGGTCTCTAC
Organism: Bellilinea sp.; assembly: GCA_036514835.1. Lineage (GTDB taxonomy): Bacteria > Chloroflexota > Anaerolineae > Anaerolineales > Anaerolineaceae > Bellilinea. Next base: position 10,158 of record DATBWK010000273.1, on the reverse strand, counting down.
CTGTGAGGTGCGGAGCTCGGTGCCAGGCTCAACCCAACTGTGCCTAGCGTAGGATCAATACAAATATTATTCCCAGGAGAACAGCCAGGATCAACGCAGCGATGGTCGCCATGACCCAGTAGCGTGAAAGCACTTTGTTGCTGCCCTGGTAAACGGTCGCCGTCGCCCCGCCCAGGACGACCAGGGCCAACAGATCCCAGCTGCTTTGCTGGAGGACAAAACCGCGGTAGGCAACGATAGCAAGCGCGCCGTAGGACATCACCAGGTAGGCAACGCGGTAACTGGCATTTTCGACGGCGGTGGAACGCTCGTCACGGGTGACAGGCTGGTTGTTCATTCTTCATCTCCGACTAGAAAAAATAATTCCTGGACTGGCTTTTCGAGTTTTTTCGCCAGCTGGAAGGCTAACAGGGCCGAGGGGCAATACTGCCCGGTTTCGATCGAACTGATGGTTTGCCGGGTGACGCCCACCAGGTTAGCAAGTTCCTCCTGGGAAATGTCGTTTTCGGCGCGGGCGACCTTCAGCCGATTTTTGAGTACAGGTTTATCCATAATCTTCATCCTTGAGATACAGGATAGCACGTAATCAGGTAAATGTCAAGTTTACTTGTCAAATTGACTGGTAAATTGGTCAATATGCAATCCAAAGTTGGCAAGTTTGACACTCATTACTGTCATACCGGGTGAAGCAGGTGATGCCTGGTCTGGTTGACCGCAACCGCTTTTGATCGATTCAGTGTGATAATGATGACAACAAGTATCCAAATTTGCTTGAGGAAAAAGCATGAAAGCGATTGTTTACACCCATTACGGCTCGCCGGATGTGCTTGAACTAAAGGAAATTGAAAAACCCACACCCAAAGACAACGAAGTCCTGGTGAAGGTACGGGCGGTATCGGTCAATTTGTCAGACTGGGAAGGCCTGACGGGTAAACCGTTGTATGCGCGTTTCGGTGGACTGTTCAAACCTTCCAGGCAGATCCTTGGCTCAGACATGTCCGGGGTTGTCGAAGCGGTTGGCAGTCAGGTCACGCACCTCAAGCCAGGGGACGCGGTCTTCGGCGACCTGCTTTACCACACCGGCTGTTTCGCCGAGTATGTGTGCGCCCCTGAGAAAATTCTGGCATTAAAGCCCGCCGATTTGACTTTCGAGGAAGCGTCGACGTTTCCGCAGGGGGCGGTGATTGCCCTGCAGGGTATTCGCGACAAGGGACAGGTGCAGCCCGGGCAAAAGGTGCTGATCAACGGCGCGGGCGGCGGAGCGGGAACATTCGCGGTGCAACTGGCCAAAATGTATGGGGCGGAAGTCACCGGCGTGGACAATGCGGAGAAGCTGGATATGCTGCGTGGGTTGGGCGCTGACGCCGTCATAGATTACACGCGCGAGGATTTCAGCAAAAACAGACAGCGTTACGATTTTATTCTGGACCTGGTGGCGGTCCGCTCCGTATATGACTACCGGCGGGCATTGGCTCCAAATGGAAAAGCCTATCTGGTAGGCGGTTCGGTGGGCACTTTTCTCCAGGTGCTGCTACTGGGGTCCAGCGTCGGCAAGGCTGAGAACAAAGCCATCCGCGTGCTGGCGGTGCGTCCAAAAATCGAGGATATGCTCTTTATGACCGGGCTGTGCGAGGCTGGCAAGATCCATCCGGTGATCGACCGGACTTTCCCGTTGCAGGAAGTGCCAGAAGCGCTGCGGTATCATGGGGAAGGTCACGCCAGAGGTAAAATAGTCATTACGGTGGAGCCACAGGTATAGATTGCCGATTGGGAGAACACCAATGAAAGCCATTCAGATCACCAAATACGGATCACCGGACGTGCTGCAATTGACAGAGCTGGAAAAACCGACGCCAAAGGAGAGCCAGGTGCTGGTTAAGGTGTATGCCGCGGCGGCGAATCCTTTGGATTGGCATAAAATGCGCGGCGAACCGTTCATTGCCCGTCTGGCGGAGGGGTTTTTCAAGCCCAAAACCTCGGGGAAGGGAGCCGATATTGCCGGAGTAGTGGAAGCAGTCGGCAGCAAGGTGACGGAGTTCATACCTGGGGATGAGGTCTTGGGGGTGTGCGGCATAGTGGCGCCGGTCATCGATCGGACCTACCTGCTGGGCCAGGCCGGGACGAGATCAGCATGAAAAAATTCGTTTCTATGACTGAAGACGGCGTTTGGACTGTGTCTTGGTTAAGGATGGTATCTTATTGCTGAGTTCAGTAGCCTGTATCCGGTGGATTTCTGCCAGGACGTCTTCCGGCCTGGTTTCCATTTCAAGATCTGCCAGTTCACTATTCTTGTGGTCTGCCACACCCAACTTATCCTGTATGGCATCCAGCATCTGTAACACACGAGTCAATTCATGTTCAGTCAGCAGGCCTATTTGTAAATCCAGGTCTGCGCGGCGATCCGACTCCGCGCTCAACCGATTTTGACTGATCAGCACAAATGTGGATAGAAAAATAGCTTCCAACGAAACGATCATCGTCAGAAGCCCATAGGGGAATGGATCAAAAATACGCACCCCGACCCTGCCGGTGTTAAGCAGAATCCATAACCCAAACCACACAATATGCACATACGCAAAAATCATCCGCCCTGAAACCGAGGTGATGACGTCGGCGATTCGGTCCTGCAGACCTCTTTCACTCGCGGTTTTAGCGCGCAGATGGATGATGGTGCGAATATTCCGCTCCATCACTTTACTGAGTGCCGGGTTGTCTTTTTGGTTTTCTTCATTTTCATTACGATGTTGTTGTTTCTGGTCCATACCTTTACCATCCCTTCGCGTTGCGAATCGAAACAGCGGTAGCCATATTATTATTCATTCTAGCCAAGTGACCATGCGAATTGAACGTGATTCAATTTCTCATGATATTCGCTTGGATGGGAGCGTTTTACCGGTTTTCCAGCTCGCGAGCCGCAGGAAAAGGATTGGTACAACGACTTAGAAATTATAGAAATTTTTTAGGCATTTTTGAGGAAATAAAGACCCTCGTGGAATAAAATGGAAATGGTACCGTCGTTTTCGCGCGTGTCCTTTCAATTTTCGCGACTCGGCCACGAATGCCCTTACGGTAATGAATAACTGACCGTGAGTGGCACCGTTCCGGTCGGTGTTGTGAAACGCAGCTCGGAGTGATGGGAACAGTATCTCTCCGCTGAATCGGGCATACCGCAACCAAAACACAAACCTTTCTCAGTCGCCCATCAACCTAAGGAGAACGAAATGACTACCATTGACCCTAGTAATGCCTCCAATATTCTTCGAGGTGAATCGACCATCGCCTTACCCCCACTCCCCTATGCCGAAACTGCATTGGAACCTGTGATAACGGTCAAAACGATGAGTTATCACTACGGAAAACACCACAAAGGTTATGTGGACAATCTGAATAAATTGATTTCAGGAACTGATTATTCCGAAATGTCGTTGGAAGAGATTATCAAGGGAACCGCAGGACGGGCAGAAAGATCCGCCATTTTTAACAACGCGGCTCAAACCTGGAACCACTCCTTCTATTGGAAAAGCCTGAGCCCGAAGGGTGGGGGAGAACCGCCAGCTGCTCTGAAGCAGATCATTGTGGCCTCCTTCGGCAGTGTCGACGCCTGCAAAAAAGAGCTTGCCAGCGCCGCTGTTTCACAATTCGGGAGCGGCTGGGCATGGCTGGTTTACGACGGCGCTGAGGTCAAGGTGGTTAAGACCGCCAATGCCGATAACCCGCTGACCACAGAAATGAAGCCGCTGCTGACCATTGACGTTTGGGAGCATGCCTACTACCTGGATTTCCAGAATCTTCGCGCTGCCTACGTCGATGCCGTGCTGGATAAGCTGATTAATTGGGAATTTGCCTATCAGAACGCCAGCTAACAGATGGAACGATGAGGGGACCTTGCATAAAAAATGAAGCGCTCTCCAGAAATGAAGGGCGCTCATTCTTCGATGCAGCGAGGGAGGTGGATATAATTTAAAGATTGATAATAGGAAACCAAAAATAATGTACACAAATCATCCAGATCGCTCAAAATTGACACGTTTTGCCTGGCTCTCGATCGCCGTCGCACTCTTAACGATCGGCCTGAAGACGACCGCCTATCTGATCACGAATTCAGTCGGTTTATTGTCGGATGCACTTGAATCGATTGTTAATCTGATTGGCGCTTTGATGGCATTGGGAATGCTGACCATTGCCGCCCGTCCGGCGGATGAAAGCCATACCTTTGGGCACAGTAAAGCTGAATATTTTTCGAGCGGAGTCGAAGGAGCCTTAATATTGGTAGCCGCAATCAGTATCGCGTATGCGGCAATCCAGCGGCTGATCACTCCAGAGCCTCTGGAACAGGTGGGGATTGGGATTATCGTTTCGATCATCGCGTCTTTGGCAAATTTTGGCGTCGCCTTAATCCTGCGACGCGCTGGGAAACAATACAATTCGATTTCATTGACATCAAATTCACACCATCTCATGACAGATGTTTGGACATCCGGGGGCGTTCTGATCGGGGTTGGCGCGGTGGCGATCTCCGGGTGGCAAGTATTGGATCCGGTCATCGCAATCCTGGTAGCCTTGAATATCGTGTGGACCGGGGTTGGCATCATTCGGAAGTCCATATCGGGCTTGATGGACAGCTCATTATCAAAAGAGTACATCGACATTATCCACCGGGTTCTGGATAGTCAAAAAGAGACCGAGGTGAAATTCCATGCCATCCGGACACGTCAATCCGGATCATTGAAGGTGATATCGATGCATGTATTGGTGCCCGGGAGTTGGACGGTAAACCGGGGCCATCAACTGGTGACACGAATTGAGAATGAACTAAACCGTGCGATTGAAGAATGTGAGGTTTTCACCCATTTAGAGTCCTTATCGGATCCGGATTCATTCGATGATGTGCCATTTACTAACACAGGCAGTAACCCCGTTCTGCCGTTAAAATAAATTCAACTGACGGTAAGGCTGGTCGGGGTATGAAGCAGGACATTCCGAAAAACAGGCCGGCGCACCTGCGCGGATAGAGTAGTATAAAGGAGAGCAATCATCAGCCTAGCCCCCAATGAAATTGCGCGCCAGCGGCTGAAAAACCAGCGAATAAGCTCAACCAGCTTTCGTAAGCCTGGCGAGGTGGTGGCGTGGCTGGCTGCCGTACAAGCGCAGGATTATGCCGGCGCAAAGTGGGCGCTGGGACTTCGTATGCAGCAGGCGACTGACGCGGAGATCGATCAATCCTTTGCGGACGGAGAGATTTTACGCACGCATGCGCTTCGGCCTACCTGGCATTTTGTGACTCCGGCTGACATCCGCTGGATCCTCGCGCTGACAGCTCCGCGCGTCCACCTGGCCAATGCCTTTATGTATCGCAAGCTGGAGCTGGATGGGGAGCTTTTCAAGCGCTGCAACACCGTCCTGGATGGCGCATTACGCGGCGGGCAACAACTCACGCGGGATGAACTGCGGGACATCCTGGATAAATCTGGCATCGCGGTGAGCGATAATCTGCGCATGGCATACATCATGATGCAGGCTGAATTGGACGGCCTGATTTGCAGCGGGGCCAGGCGCGGGAGGCAATTCACCTACGCGCTGCTGGAGGAGCGTGTCCCCCCAGTGGCGACCATGGATAGACAAACCGCCCTGGTCGAGTTGGCGCGGCGGTATTTTGCCAGCCGGGGACCGGCGACGGTGCAGGATTTTGCGAAATGGTCGGGGCTTACCATCACCGACGCCAATCGCGGGTTGGAAGCCGTCAAAGGTTACCTCCAAACCGAGACAGCTTACGGTCAGGTTTATTGGCTGGCGGAGACCATCGCGGCATCCCAGGAACTCTCGCCGAGCGCTCATATGTTATCGATTTATGACGAATATATATCCGGGTATAAAGACCGCAGCACTATGGGTAATGACGATATCGGCGCCAGGTTATTTGCCCTGGGAAATGCCTTGAGCTATATTGCGGTCATCGACGGTCAAATTGTTGGCACCTGGAAACGCAAGCTGACAAAAAATGCAGTGATTGTCGAGACCAACCTCTTTTCATCATTATCCGAGGCAGAAAATCGGGCTGTCAATGCAGCCATTCAACGGTATGGCGATTTTCTAAACCTACCGGTCGTGGCGGCATAATTACACTCCCGCATTGGATCGGTACAACGTTACAATTAGCCATGCTTGAAAAACCCGATCTCGAAGACCAACTCATTATCGACTGTTTGCAGGAAGAATATGGATTGCGGGTGGCAGAAATCGCGTTTCTGCCGCTCGGAGCAGATCTGAATACAGCGGTGTATCGCGCGGTTGGCGGCGATCGAACGGCTTACTTCGTCAAATTGCGAAGCGGAGAATTTAATGAAGCCGCGGTAACGGTGCCAAAATATCTGAGTCAATTGGGCATCCAGGAGATTATTCCGCCGCTCACCACCGTGTCGGGGCGGTTGTGGGCCAGGCTGGAGGCTTTCCATTTAATCCTCTATCCCTTTGTGGAAGGGCTCAACGGTTTTGAACGCAACCTGACCCGGCAACAATGGATCGAATTTGGCTCAGCATTAAATAAATTCCACTGCGCGTATATCCCCGGGGCGATCACGGACAAAGTACCTGCCGAGACGTTTCCGGCTCACTATCGCGAGGCAGTCAAGCTGGTTCTGGCACGGATCGAAGTAGAAACCTTTACAGAACCGGTCGCCGCTAAGATGGCGGCATTTGTAAAAACTAAAAGCGCCGAAATTTACGACCTGGTCAAACGGACGGAAGACTATGCGCGGATTTTACGGGATCAACGCAGCCCGTTTATTTTATGCCACGGGGATATCCATGCCTGGAACCTTTTAATCCCTGTCAATGATACTTTTTATATGGTGGATTGGGACACATTAATTTTTGCGCCTAAAGAACGCGATTTGATGTTTATCGGCGCCGGCCTGGGAGGAAATGGCTTTCCCCCACAGGAGGAAGAAGCGCTTTTCTACCAGGGGTATGGCCAGATCCAGGTCGATCCAATTGCTTTGGCGTATTATCGTTTTGAGCGGATTATTGAGGATACAGCCATTTTTTGCGAGCAAGTCTTATTTGCCGATGGGGGCGGGGAAGATCGGCAGCAGGCGCTGGTCTATTTACAATCCAATTTTCTTCCAGGCCATTCGCTGGATCTGGCCTATCGGTCGGATATAGCCAAACAGAAAAAATGACCAGTCAATCTGGGCATAAGGATGGCAAGGAGAACATATGAACCTGTATATCGCGGTAAAACTCTTTCATGTTCTGGCGGTAATCCTGTTCGTGGGCGGGTTATTTGCGCGGCAGGCGGTGCGGAGTTATGCCAAAAAGGAGGGAGACATAAAAATGTTTGCTGCGCTCAATCAGGGAGCCGGGAAGATCGAGAGACTGCTGGTGATGCCAGGCAGCATCCTCACACTGGTTTTCGGCGTCCTTTTGGCGCTGATGGGCGGTTTTCCGATTTTTGGGTTTCTGCAAGGGGCTACCCAGAACTGGCTGCTGGTATCCAACATTTTATTGGTCGGCGCGATTGTGATAATTCCAACCATCTTTGTGCCGCGCGGACGGAAATTTGAGCCGATGCTGCAGGCGGATTTAGCCCGGGGAGAAATCAGCGCTGAATTGCGGGCCGCGATGGATGACCCGCTGGTGAGATGGGCGCATATCTATGAAGAGGTCGCGGTAATCGTCATCGTTGGCTTGATGGTGCTCAAACCGTTTTAGTGGTCGGGGGAAACTGCACAGCGGGAAAACCAGTTTTCCTCCATACCTTGAACGCCAAATTGGTGTTACAACCTTTAGTTTTAAAGGTATGGAGCCACGCTTTATGACATTTCTGCACAACATAAAACTAATCCAGGGGGGTATGGGGGTGTACGTGTCAAACTGGCGGCTGGCAAGAGCGGTCGCCTCGGAGAGGCCAGGCGTCACTGCCGGGACTGTCTCCGGCACGGCGCTGGATGTGGTGCACGTACGCCTGCTGCAGCTCGGTGATCCGGGTGGATACCTGCGGCGTGCATATGCCGCATTCGACGCGCAGTTTGGCGTGGAAATCGGCAAAAAGATCTGCGAGCGCTACTTTTTCGAGGGCGGTAAAGCGCCGACAGACCGGTTTAAATACGGCCCGGTGTACAACCTGGTGGAAAAAGATGGCAGACACACTTTTCCAGCCCCTGATGGATCTACCGAAGCAGTGACCTTCACCCTGGAGGCGGAACTAATCGAATTGCTGATCGCCAGCGCCTACGCCGAGGTTTGGCTGGCCAAAGAAGGTCACAGCGGAAAAATATTAATCAACTTCTTGAAAAAAGTTGAGCTGCCTCTGATTTTTGCCATTTACGGCGCCATTCTGGCGGGTGTGGATGCCATCGTGGTGGGCGCTGGCAACCCGGAAGGATTGCCCGAGCTGTGTTCACATCTGGCGCGGCACCAGGCGGTGACTCATGAGTTGCCAGTGTTATACCGCGAGTCAGGAGAATCCTTTTACCTGGCCTTTGACCCCCGGCAAGTGGCGGATGGTAAATTGGCCCAGGCTGAGCTGGCAAGACCGGCATTTTTGGCGATCGTATCACTGGAGAAGCTGGTTCAGGCCCTGGCGCAGAGTTCGAGTCAGCCGCCGGACGGCTTCATCATCGAACACCACACAGCCGGCGGTCACAATGCCGCGCCGCAAGGACCCTTGACCAAGGATGAGCTGGGACAACCGGAGTACGGTGAATTGGACGAGCCAGACCTTGAGGCAATTCGCGCGGTCGGGCTGCCGTTCTGGCTGGCGGGAGGTTATGCCAGCCGGCTGGGGCTGCAAACGGCGCTGGCAGCCGGGGCGGCTGGTGTGCAGGCTGGCTCCAATTTTGCGCTGGCGGAGGAATCGGGGTTGAGCCCAGTTTACCGCAGCGCTATCTTCAAGGAACTCAAAAAGGGCAGCACAGACAATGCGCTGGTGCAAACCTCGCTTTTTTCACCCACCGGCTTCCCATTTAAAGTGGTGCAGTTGGATCATACTCTGGCGGATGAAGAGGTGTATGCCGAACGGCGCAGGCTGTGCGATCTTGGATTTTTGAAACAGCGTGTGCTGAGCAAGCCGGAAGCAGACGGTTCGCGGCGGCTGCTGCAGCGCTGCCCGGCAGCGCCAATCGAGGATTTCGTCTCCAAGCGCGGACTGCCGTTCAACGCCGAAGGAAAACGCTGCCTGTGCAACGGCTTGCTGGCCGGGATCGGATTGGGCCAGGTGGGCACGCAGCCGGGCGATATGACCGAGGAACCCGCCATCGTCACCCTTGGCAATGATCTGGCTGGAGTGCGCCGGTTAAGCCGTCAGGGGCAGGTGCGGTACTGGGCGAAAAATGTAGTAGAGGATATTCTGGGGGAACCGGCCGGGTGAAGTTGATCCCCCTTTTGCGGTAACGGTCGATCGAACCGCTATTCAAGCGGCCGTATTTGATTTTGTGGCATAATTTACCAGTGAATGCAGATGGGAAATTCGACCAACCCTGACTGACGCCATTTGCAGGAGGTGAGTTCATGATCGCGAAACACGTTTTTGGCCGCAGCGAGCATATGAGTTCGCGCGTCCTGCTCGGCGCGGCAGCCTTTTGGGGGGTCACGCAGGCTGAAGCGGATGCGTCCATTGAAATGGCGATCGCCATGGGAGTCAATCACGTGGACGTGGCTGCCAGTTACGGCGAGGCAGAACTGCGGCTTGGCAGTTGGATTGGCCGCCACGGCAAACGATTCTTCCTGGCGACGAAAACTGGCGAACGAACCGCGGACAAAGCGCGCGTGGAGATTCAGCGGTCTTTGGAACGCCTGCAAGTCGATCAAGTGGACCTGCTGCAGCTGCATAACCTGGTCGACCCCGCCGAGTGGGAAACAGCGCTGGGACCGGGCGGTGCCTTGGAAGCCGCCATCGAGGCACGTGAAAAAGGCTGGGTGCGCTTTATTGGCGTGACGGGTCACGGGGTCAGCGTGCCGGTGATGCATCAAAAGTCGCTGGAGCGCTTCGACTTTGATTCGGTTCTGCTGCCATTTAGCTATGTGATGGCGCAGAACGAACAATACCGCCGCGATTTTATGCAGTTACTGGAGCTGTGCCGCTCAAGGAATGTGGCGGTGCAAACCATTAAATCCCTGGTGCGTTCGCCCTGGGGTGCGCATCCGCAGGACCACGAGACC
>DATBWK010000272.1:0-2778 GCA_036514835.1 Bellilinea sp. | reverse complement strand
TTCCGGGCAATTGGTTTATTTGACACGCCTGTAATTGTTGGGTCGACGATTATCTATGCCTACTTGCTGGCTATCACCGTGTTCCTGCTGGATTTTGTTTATGTGCTGGTGGATCCTCGTGTGAAAGTGGGTGGTGGAAAGTAATATGAAGACGATCAATAAAACTTTCAAGCAAATTTCCCAGTACCCTTCAGCGGTTTTTGGCCTCTTCATCATTATGCTGCTGGTAATTTTGGCTGTTTACGCTATGGCGACGATCCCATACTCCGAAGCCATTCGCCTGTGGCGCGGTGGCGAAGACGTCGTGTATATGAACCCGAAAAATGTCCCGCCCGCCTGGGTGAACATATTTCGTAAGACCAGGCTGCCTGAATCGTTCGCGGTCAAAAGCAGCGAAGGCGAGATTACCAAGACAGTTACCCCCGGCGCCGATAACACAGCTTCCATTGATTTCGAATACCCCTTTGAATTCGATTACGATGTGTACCCGCAAGAGTTAATGTTGTATTTCACCTCGACTTATGCGAGTAAAAATCCTTTCGTATCCATTTACATCATTACACCGACCGGCGAGGAGCTACGGGTCGGCGACTTTGGTGTCAGCGCCAAACAAACCTTCCGTTTTTCGCAAGATGAGCGGTTCATTCGTCGGCTGGTGCGTGAAAAACGCGATGAAAACCCGATGATCGGCATTTTCTCCATTCCAGAAACCGAACCGCCGGTGCCGCAAAAAGGAACCTATAAACTGTTTGTCCAGGGTCAAACTTTTGAAGCCAACTCCGACCTCAATGTGGAATTCGTCCTCCATGGGCAGTCGTACGGCCTGGCAGGCACCGACCATGCCCGGCGCGACCTGATGGTGGCGTTGTTGTGGGGCGCACCGATCGCGCTAGCCTTCGGTTTATTGGCAGCTCTGGCTACTTCCATTCTTTCCATGGCAATTGCCGCCATTGGCGCCTGGTACGGTGGATGGTTGGACGAATTGATCCAGCGCATCACTGAAGTCAACCTGGTGCTGCCCTTCCTGGCAATTTTGATCATGGTAGGCACCTTCTATACCACCAGTATCTGGACCATCCTGGGGGTGACCATTGCCCTCAGCATTTTTACCGGCGCGGTCAAATCCTACCGGGCAGTCTTCCTGCAGGTGAAAGAATCGACATATATTGAGGCCGCCAAGGCTTATGGCGCCAGTAACTTCCGCATTGTTTTCCTGTACCTGATCCCGCGCATGATCCCGCTGCTCATCCCGACACTGGTTTCAGCCGTGCCAGCCTATGTGTTTCTGGAGGCGTCGCTGGCGTTGCTAGGCCTGGGCGATCCGGTGCTGCCTACCTGGGGTAAAGTCATCAATGATGCTTACTCCAATGGGGCTTTGTACAAAGAACAATACTACTGGATTTTGGAACCCGCTGTGCTGCTCATGATCACTGGACTGGGTTTCGCGATGTTGGGCTTTGCTCTCGATCGCATTTTCAATCCGAGACTGAGAGGAATTTAGCGACATGGCGGACACAACGCTGCTGCAAATCGATAATCTAAAGTTACACTTCAAAACTGGCCGCGGCACAGTTCAAGCTGTGGACGGGGTTAATTTCACCCTGAATGCAAACGAAGCCATCGTGGTGGTCGGCGAATCAGGCTGCGGTAAGAGTTCATTGGCCAAAGCCATTTTGCGCCTGCTGCCGCGCAATGTGCAAGAGTACTCCGGCAAAGTCTATCTCAACGGACGAGAGTTGATGGGACTGAACGACGAAGAATTTCGCCAGCAGATCCGCTGGATCAAAATGGCTATGGTGCCCCAGGCAGCCATGAACGCCCTCAACCCGGTGCTCAAGGTGGGCGATCAGGTCGCCGAACCGATGATGGTGCACTTTGGCGTCAAAAAAGACGAGGCGCTGGCTCAAGCGCAAAAAATGTTCCAACATGTGGGGGTGCCGGATGATTTCATTGGCCGGTATGCCTTTGAGTTGAGCGGCGGCATGCGCCAGCGCGTTGCCCTGGCCATGTCACTGGTGACCACACCTGACCTGATCATCCTGGACGAGCCAACTTCGGCGTTGGATGTGTTGACCCAGGCCAACATCTTTAACCTGCTCAAACGCATCAAGTCGCAGATGGCCACCAGTTTTATCCTGATCACCCATGATATCGCCACTTCCAGCGAACTGGCTGACCGGGCTGCCGTGATGTACGCCGGCCAAATCGTGGAAGTAAGTGACGCGAAGACCTTCTTCAGCGAGCCGCATCACCCCTATTCGGTCAAACTGATGGCCAGTGTTCCTAAACTGCGCGGTAACGCCATCCCGGATTTCATCGTCGGTCAACCGCCCAGCCTGATTAACCCACCCACTGGCTGCCGGTTTGCGGCCCGCTGCCCGAAACGGTTTGCCCGTTGCGTGGAGGAACCGCCAATAATTCAGTTGGATGGCAATTTAGTCAAATGTTGGTTGTATGCGTAAGGCGGGGTGAATAATGACCATAGAACAAGACAAAGTACAGCAAAAGATTGTCATACCAGAGAATGATAAGCCGGTACCAACCGATGCACTGCTGTCGGTGCAAAATTTACGAGTGCATTTCGAATTACGCAAGTTCGGTTTTGGCCACGCTGGGTATGTAAAAGCGGTCGATGGTGTCAGCTTTGAATTAAGGCACGGCTCCTCGATCGCGATTGTCGGCGAAAGCGGCTGCGGTAAAACCAGCCTGATGAAGACCATTCTGGCATTGTACAAACCCACTGCTGGACATGTGATTTTTGATGGCAAAGATCTGAGC
>DATBWK010000271.1:0-8044 GCA_036514835.1 Bellilinea sp. | reverse complement strand
ACGCCAGGAAGCCGAGCAAGCCCGCCAGGTGGCACAGGGCCGCGCTGACGCCGCCGTGATCGACGCCAAAGGTGTGGCCGAAGCCCGCATCATCGAGGCTGAGGCTGAGGCTGAGGCACTGGCAGTGATCTCCGCGATCATTCGCGACAACCCGGATATGCTGACTTACCAATACATCACCAAGCTATCGCCCAGCATCCAAACCATGCTGCTGCCTAGTAATTCCCCGTTTATTTTCCCGTTTCCGGAGTTGACCCCCACCGCTACCCCGGTTCCATCCACCAATCCGTAATCTGAAAAGGAAATTCTTGAGCAAACCCGCAGAAAATCCATCCGGCAAAAAAATCCGTCTGACCAGCTTATCCAGCTGCGCTGGTTGAGCGTCTAAACTAAGCGCGGAAGCGCTGGCGCAGGTACTGCGTCCGGTTCACGGAATTTTCAACCAGCAGGACTATCCTGACCTGCTGGTCGGTTTGGATTCTCCGGATGATGCTGCGATTTGGAAGTTGGATGAGCAGCGCGCCATCGTGGTGACCACTGACTTTTTCACACCGGTAGTAGATGATGCCTACGACTATGGCGCTATCGCGGCAGCCAATTCTATATCGGATATCTATGCCATGGGGGGAAAGCCCTTCCTGGCGCTGAACATCGCTGCCTTGCCGCCTGATTTACCCCCTGAATACGCCTCGGAAATCATTCGCGGGGGCGCTGAAAAAGCCCGTGAAGCGGGGGTGGTGATCGCCGGCGGGCATACGGTTCAAGACAAAGAGCCAAAATTCGGCATGGTGGTGATCGGGTTTGTCGACCCGGCCAAAATTCTATCCAAAAATGGCGCACAACCAGGCGACCGCCTGGTGCTGACCAAGCCGCTCGGCTTTGGCGTAACCACCACCGCACTTAAGCGGGAAATTGCTGCGCCTGAGGACGTGGCAGAGGTGGTGGATTGGATGAAGCGGCTGAATGCTGGCGCGGCTCAAATCGCGACTGAGTTTTCGCTGCGCTGCGCCACGGATATCACCGGTTACTCGCTCCTCGGGCATGGACTGGAAGTCGCCATTGCCAGTCAAGTAGGCCTGCGTTTCAAGTTTGATTCAATACCTTTTGTGTCCTGCGCCCGCAAATATGCCGAGGGTTGGCATTTCCCGGGCGGCGCGCACGACAATGCCGCTTATTTTGGTAATCATGTCCGTTTTTCCGAAAACATCGATCAGGCCAATCGGATGCTCTTATTCGATCCGCAAACTTCAGGCGGTCTACTGCTGGCAGTGCCCGGCGATCGCATGGACGGGCTCATTGCCAGTGCTCGAGAAACCAATCAGCCGATCTGGGAAATTGGCGAGGTCGTGACAGGCAGCGGCATTGAAGTGGGCTGATCTCGAACTACCCTGGCAGATATGCTTTGAAGAAGCCTGGGCAGGCTATTGCGCGGGCTCGCTGCCGATTGGCGCGGCGATTTTTGATTCGTCGGGACAGCTGTTGGCGCGCGGGCGCAATCACATTTATGATGACCAGGCAGCGCCAGGTCAAATCTGCCAGAACCAGTTAGCCCATGCTGAACTAAATACCCTGCTGCAAGTCGACCGCCGCCACTTCGACCTGCACAGCTGCACTCTGTACACCAGCATGGAACCTTGCCCGCTGTGCATGGGGGCAATTTATATGTCAGGTATTCGCACCATCCATTATGCCGCGCGGGACGGCTATGCCGGCAGCACCGATCAATTGGGAACCACGCCTTACCTGAGCCGAAAGAAGATAAAAGTTTTCGGCCCGGGTGACCCATCCCTTGAGACAATTCTGTTGGGAGTGCAGGCAGTTTCCGAAACGCGGCGCCTCCATATCACCGGAGTCGACCTATTTGAAACTGTGGTCGGCGCCTGGCGGGACATTTGCCCGGAGGGAGTAAGGTTCGGTGAATTTTTAGCAGCTGAGGGACAATTGCCTCGGTGGGTTGACAGCCAGCGGGGTCCTGCGTGGGTCTTCGACACTTTGAGTGAAAAATTAGCTCTCGTTTCCGCCTCTAACTAACTTATGCAAACACAAATCGAGTTTAAATCCAACCGTTCACCCGTCTATGGACGGCGCGGCATGTGCGCCTCTTCACAGCCCTTGGCCAGTGCCATAGGCGTTTCGATTCTTGACGCGGGAGGCAGCGCCGCGGATGCAGGCGTAGCCATGGCTGCCGCGTTGAACGTCACCGAACCGACCTCCACCGGATTGGGCGGTGATGTGTTTGTGCTATATTTTCAAGCCTCGGATCAGAAAGTTTATGCCCTCAACGGATCCGGGCGTGCCCCGGCCAGTTTGACGCTTGCGCGCCTGCAAAAAGAGGGATTCGGCCAGTCGCTGCCACCCGCCCACCCGTACACCATCACGGTGCCGGGGGCTTGCGCCGGCTGGGTTGACCTGTTGGAGCGCTTTGGCCGGCTGCCGACTGAAAAAGTCTTAGCCCCAGCCATTGATCTCGCCGAAAAAGGCTTTCCGGTAGCGCCCATCACGGCTTATTTCTGGGACCGGGCTGCTCAAAACCTGCTGGCTAAATCGGTCAACGGTCGCGAGCTGACGCTGGAAGGCCGAGCGCCGCACCCTGGGGAGTTATTCCACAACCCGGGGCTGGCACACACCCTGCGGACCATCGCGGATGGTGGAAAAGCCGCCTACTACCAGGGCGAGATTGGACGCGCCATTGCAGCCGTAATCGCTCAAGCTGGCGGCTGCGTGACCGAATCCGACCTGGCAGCCCATACCAGTACCTGGGTTGAACCCATCTCGGTCGAGTACCGCGGACTGCGCGTATGGGAATGCCCACCCAATGGGCAGGGATTGGCTGCACTCATCGCGCTGAATTTATTAAAAGGCTTTGACCTGACCGGTCAGGAGCCGCTGGGTGCAGAACGTCTGCATCTGATGATCGAAACCATGCGCCTTGCTTTCGCGGATGCCTATTGTTTTATTGCCGATCCTGAATTCAGCCAGATTCCCCTGGCTGGATTGCTATCCGAAGAGTATGCGGCTGGAAGACGCAAATTAATCGACCCAACGGCTGCCATGCGGCAAGTTGATCACGGACAGCCGCTGGCGGTCAGCGACACGGTCTATTTCTGTTCTGTCGATGAAGCCGGAAATGCCTGCTCGTTTATCGCCAGCAATTATATGGGGTTTGGCACAGGGATTGTGCCAAAGGGATGGGGATTTAGTCTGCAAAACCGCGGGCATAACTTCAGCCTGGATCCAGTTTCGCCGAACGCGCTGGCGCCTGGAAAAAGGCCGTATCACACCATTATCCCGGCTTTGGCAACGGACGCAAAAACCGGTGCGCTGGTCGGTCCATTGGGCGTAATGGGCGGCTTTATGCAGCCGCAAGGCCATTTACAGGTGGTGGTTGGCCTGACCGATGACCAATTGGATCCGCAGGCTGCGCTTGACCGCCCGCGATTTTGCCTGACGCCTGAAGGGGTCTCCCCACGCGTGGCACTCGAGGACGGCATCCCGCCCGAAACATTGACCCGCCTGTCAGAAATGGGGCATCCGGTGGAATTGATCAACGGCATGGCGCGGGCAACCTTTGGCCGCGGGCAGATCATCCTGCGCGACCCGCGGACTGGTGTCTTGTGCGCCGGCTCCGATCCACGCGCAGACGGCTGCGCTGTTCCGCAGGTGTAATCAGAATAGGTGGATTGCCCTGGTTTTGGTGCGTTGCACCTGTTTTTAGTGCGATGCACCTGATTCCGGTGCATTGCACCTGGTTTTAATTAAATCCGGTAGAGGAATGGCTGCTCCAAAATACCGCCTTTCATCCTGGTTCGGAAAAAATTTTTTTAGTGTAAAAGCAGGTGCATCGCACCTGGCCTTTTAGTTGATTGGCTTGATGGTACCCCAGGTGCAACGCACCGTTCCGCTTCCTTCGCGGCTCCGTGTTGATAAATTCTTGAACCTGATAATTTGTTCTACCTTAAGTGATAAAATAACCGCATATGGTTGAACTTTCTGATCATCTCCAGGGGATCTTAGCCACCCTGCCGCTCAAACCTGGCTGTTATATCTACAAAAACTCCGAAGGCGGAGTCATTTATGTCGGTAAAGCGGTCAATTTACGCAATCGGGTGCGTTCCTATTTCCATACCAATCCAGATCAGGACTTTAAAACCCGGACGCTGGTGAGTCATATCGCCGACATCGAATGGATATTAGTGGGTTCGGAGCTTGAAGCCCTCATCCTGGAGATGAACCTGATCAAAAAGCACCGGCCGCGTTACAACATCCGGCTCAAGGATGACAAACGCTACCCGTATATCAAGGTTCACTGGGCTGACCCCTTCCCCAAGGTGACCGTCACCCGGGCGATGGTCAAGGACGGGTCGCGCTATTTCGGGCCGTACACATCAGCCTGGGCGGTGCACCAGACCCTGGATGTGCTGCGCCGCATCTTCCCCTATCTAACCTGCGACCGCGAGATCACCGGTCAGGACGCCCGCCCATGCCTGTACTACGACATCAGATTGTGCACTGGTCCCTGTATTGGCGTTATCAAGCAGGTCGAATATCGCCAGATGATCGAAGACCTGTGCCAGTTTCTGGAAGGTCGCACCGGGCCGATTGTCGCCCGGCTGCAAAATGAAATGGCGGAGGCTTCAGAGAAATTGTTGTTCGAACGCGCCGCCGCCCTGCGCGACCAGATCCATGCCATCGATAAAGTTGTCGAAAAGCAAAAAGTATTCTCGAATGAGCAGCTGGATTCGGATGTGATCGCCATGGCCCGCGACAACGGCGAGGCCTGCGTTCAGGTGTTCTTCATCCGCGGCGGCAAAATGATCGGCCGCGAGTATTTCATCCTGGAAGGCGCTCAGGATGAGCCGGATGCTGAAGTGATCGGTGAGTTTGTCAAACAATTCTATTCAGAGGCGGCTTACATTCCGAACGAAGTGCTTCTGCCGCAAGAGGTGGAGGAAGCCCAGATTATTCAACAATGGATGCGGCAAAAACGCGGAGGTCCCAAGGTCGAGTTGACCGTCCCGCGCGAAGGTACACCGCAGGAATTAATCCAAATGGCTACCGAAAACGCGGTCGAGACGCTGCGATCGCTCAAAGCTCGCTGGGAGGTCGATACCAACCGCCAGACCGAGGCTCTGTCCGAGTTGCAGGTGGCATTGGCGCTGCGCGAACCCCCCAACCGCATCGAGTGCTACGATATTTCCAACACCCAGGGCACCGCCGCGGTCGGCAGCATGGTGGTGTTCGAGCAGGGTGTGCCGAAGAAATCGCTGTACCGTCGTTTCAACATTCAAACCGTCAGCGGACCCGACGATTTTGCCAGTATGGAGGAAGTGCTCACCCGGCGCCTACGCCGCTGGCAGTCCGCCCAGGAAAACCGCGGTCCGGGGGCTAAACTTGATCCATCATTCGCTTTCCTGCCGGACTTATTGATCGTGGACGGCGGCAAAGGACAGTTGAGCCGGGCAGTAACCGTATTGGAACGTTTTAATTTACTGGATAAGGTGCCCGTAGCCGGCTTAGCCAAGCAGCAGGAGGAATTTTTTGTGCCGGGACGCAGCAGCTCTATACTACTGCCTCGTCACTCGCAGGGGCTTTATCTGGTGCAGCGCATCCGAGACGAGGCTCATCGCTTTGCCATCACAGCCCACCGCAACCGGCGTTCTAAAGCAGGGCTGGCTTCACGCCTGGACAGCGTCGCTGGCATTGGCCCGACGCGCCGTAAAGCGCTGCTGCAAAAATTTGGCAGCATAGAGGGCATCCTTACTGCCAGCGTAGAAGATTTGACCACGATAAAAGGTATCACTGAAGACCTGGCGCTGGCTTTACGCGCACAACTAGAGTAATCCGCGAATACTATCGAATTCCTTGACATTATTACAATTTTGTTGAATTTTAAAAATTAATAAGCACATTGCCTCATTCTTGTTATAATAATTTATTCATTTGGGTGTACGACTTAGAGGAGAAGATGCCCGAATGAGTCATCCCATCAAGTTGTAAATCGCTAGGAGGAGTAACATGAAGAACAAGTTGTTTATTGTATTAGGCATTCTCGTGGTCTTCAGCATGGTCCTGAGTGCCTGCGCGCCTAAGGCTACTGAAACCCCCGGATACCCCGCTGCCGGCGACCCTAATTCCACCGCACCCACCGCCTATCCCGCGGCTGAACCACAAAAAATCCGTGTCGCCACCGACGCTACCTGGCCTCCGTTCGAAATCGTTGACGAAGCCACCAAAGAGATTGTCGGCTATGACATTGACCTTTTCAACGCCATCGCTGAAAAGGCCAACCTCGAGATCGAATTCATCAACACGCCTTTCGACTCGGTTCTCTCCGGTATGGGCACTTGCCAATTTGACGCCGCCATTTCGGCCATGACCATTACGGATGAACGCAAGGAGTCCTTTGACTTCAGCGACCCGTACATCAATGCCGGTCAGGTTGTGGTGGTGCAATTCTCGAATACCGCAGTCACATCCAAGGACGACCTGGTTGGCAAAGTAGTGGGCGCTCAATTGGGCACCACCGGTGAAATCGAAGCAAAAGCCATCGCCAACACCACTGTCAAACCGTATGATACCGTCGACCTGGCCTTCCTGGATCTGGCAAATGGTCAAATCGATGCTGTCATCGCTGACTACCCGACAGCCCTTGGTTTTGTCGCAAAATCTCCAGACAAAATCAAAGCTGTTGGCGAAGTTTTCACGGATGAATCATACGGAATCGCGGTCTGCAAGGGCAATACGGAGTTGGTAGAGAAGATCAACGCTGCGCTCAAGCAGCTCGTTGAAGAGGGCAAACTCGTAGAGCTCGAAGAGAAATGGTTAGCAACACAGTAACCAGATAAACCAGAGCCTGCGAGGAAGAACGTCCCTCGCAGGCTTTTTTTATTTATTATAGGTGGAGGTCGCATGAGCATAAACCCCCTTTCTTCTCTACCTGCCCCGGCTGTTAGGCCCGCTGGCCCCGCTAAAGTCGAACGCTTCGACCGTTGGTGGATCATGGTGGCAGCCGTGGTTATCCTGCTTGTCCTGTTGATCTTTTTAAAACCCGACCCGTACCAAAATTTGTTCATTTTTGTACGGGATGGCGTCTGGCGAACCATCTATATCACCGTGATCAGCTTCGCACTCGTGGCAGTATTTGGATTGATTGTCGCTTTGTTACGCCTATCCAAAAATAAGGTGATTCGCGGCATTGGCACCGTTTATGTAGAAATCATTCGTGGTATCCCCATGCTGGTGCAGATTATCTACTGGTACTTTGCTTTCCCCGCCATCGTCCAGGAACTTGGACGAACGTGGAACATCCCTTCGTTTATTGCATTCCGCCCCGATGGAATCATGATGGCGATCTTTGGGCTGACCTTTGGTTATTCAGCCTACATGAGTGAGGTGTACCGCGCCGGCATCCAAAGTATCTCAAAAGGCCAGATGGAAGCTGCACGCAGCCTTGGCATGACGTATGTAGATGCGATGCGCTATGTCATCTTGCCGCAAGCTGTACGCGTAGTATTGCCGCCAATGGGCAACGAGTTGATCACATTGCTCAAGGACACCGCGCTGGTGAGTGCGGTATCGGTCGCGGACTTGACCCGTCGTGGGCGTGAATTTTCCTCGGCACACTTCAATCCCATCGAAACCTGGACGTTGGTTGCGCTGCTTTATCTGGTGATGACATTATTAGCCACCCGCCTGGTCGCCTACCTTGAGAAAATTGCACGGTATGAGAGGTAACCCATGGAACCGATTATCAAAATTAAAGATATTCACAAATACTTCGGACATGTGGAAGCCCTCAAGGGTGTCAGCCTGGATATTATGAAAGGTGATGTGGTGGTCGTAATCGGCCCTTCCGGCTCGGGAAAATCCACCCTGCTGCGCTGCATCAACCGTCTTGAGGAGTTCGACCACGGCAGCATAATCGTTGACGGCATCACGCTCGACACGGCTGAAAACATCAACGCGGTGCGCACGGAAGTCGGCATGGTTTTCCAGCAATTCAACCTTTTCCCGCATCTTTCCGTGTTGGAAAATGTGATGCTGG
>DATBWK010000270.1:0-2168 GCA_036514835.1 Bellilinea sp. | reverse complement strand
GGGTGTGGAATACATTATCCACGGGCTTGTAGTCCGACATGGGCGGAGTGCGGAACCCAAGGTCGAGGGGGCGATAGGACGACATGGGCGGGGTGCGGAACCCCAGGTCGAGGGGGCGGAGGTTCGTTTGCCGCACAAGTGAGAAGGAATTATCCACCAGGCGCAAATTCGCCATGGTCGGCGCGTGGAAGGAATGATCCACGAGGCGTAAACTTGCCATCGACGGAACATTGAGTGAATCCACACGAGCATCGGAGCTGGCTTCAGTGATGGTTTCCCGGGCAGCGAGCGATAGTCCTACCACCACTACAGCGATTACGAACAGTTTGAAAAAACGATTGGTTAACACTTTGATCTCCTTTTGTGAGTGTTATTGAATAGGTGCTCAGTGTAGCGTGGGGCAGGTTGCATAACTTGCCACAATTCCCCAAAACCATCCGTTATACTTGTTTTAGAAATTTCAGTTTTATGGGTCATCTCTACCCATGAACCTGGGAGAATGGCGACGAGCCGGGAGTCAATCCGCTCGCGTAACCGTCCTTTAAATTTCTTGAGGAATGACTTTGGTAAAAGCTGCCGTTTCACCAGAGCAATTTACCTCCTTCGGCGATCTGCTCAGATATTTGCGCCGGCGCGAAGAACTGACTCAGCTTGAACTCGCCATTCAAGTGGGATATAGCGATACGCAAATCAGCCGGATTGAGCAAAATCAACGCGTGCCCGATGCGGCCACGCTCAAAGCCCTGTTCGTTCCGGCATTGCATCTTGATCAGGATTTGGATTGGGTGGGGCGTCTGCTGGAACTTGCCAGACTAGCGCGCCAGGGCGACCTGCCTGAAAATGAGCCGGTTGTAAAATCCGTTACACCCAACAACTTGCCAGCGTTGCTGACCAGCTTCATCGGCCGCGAGCGCGAACAGGCAGAGATCGAGCAATTGATCGGCACGCACCGCCTGGTGACCCTGACTGGTTCCGGCGGTGTTGGGAAAACGCGGCTGTCCTTGAAAGTGGGCGGGCAAATCCTGGAGAAGTATGCCAACGGGGTCTGGTTTGTGGAACTGGCACCCCTTAGAGATCCGGAATTATTGGCGCAGACGGTCGCCTCCGTGCTTGGGATTGTCACGCAATCCTCCACCATTTCCCACCTGCAATTATTGATTAATTTCCTTTGCGCTAAAAATGCACTGCTCATTCTGGATAACTGCGAACACCTGCTGGATGCCTGTGCGGAATTCAGCGATACGCTGCTGAAGAATTGTTCTCAATTAAATATCCTGGCTACCAGCCGTCAGCCTCTTGGCGTTCTAGGAGAAATGCAGTACCGCCTGCCTTCGCTTGGATTGCCCGATAGTCAACTGACGATCGAAAATATCCGTGGGTCTGACTCGGTGCGCCTGTTTGAAGAGCGCGCCCAACTCACGCAACCGGATTTCATTTTGGCGCGGGAGAACGCAACCTTCGTCACCCAAATCTGCTCCCTGCTCGACGGCATTCCGCTGGCGATCGAGCTGGCGGCGGCGCGCGTCAATATATTTTCCACGGCGCAGATCGCGGCACGGCTGGTGGATTGTTTCGACCTGCTCACCGGCGGCGCCCGCACCGCCCTGCCGCACCACCAAACCATCCGCGCCTCGATCGATTGGAGCTGGAATCTGATCTCGGATGCCGAGCAGACACTTTTGCGGCGCCTGACGATCTTTGCCGGCGGTTGGACGCTGGAAGCCGCCGAAGCCGTTTGCAGTACAGCAGGCATCGAGTCGCAGCAGGTGTCGGAGCTGATAACCCAGCTGGTGGCAAAATCGCTGGTGATCGCCAACCGCCAGGCGGGACGGGAGCGGCGGTTCCACCTGCATGCCACCATCAACCAATATGCGTATGAAAAACTGGCGACGACGGGGGAGGAGTTAAACATCCGCGATCGCCACCTGAACTATTTTCTGGACCTGTCTCTCCGGGCTGAACCGGCCATGCGCGGTCCGCAACAATTGATATGGTTTGAACGCCTGACCGACGAGCGGGATAATGTACGTGTTGCGCTGGAACATGCCGCCCGGACGAATCTGGAAGCCGGGTTGTATCTATCCGGAAGATTGCTCGGGTTTTGGCGATATTTCGATCTGCGCGAAGGCTTGCGCTGGGCATCAGCGTTCGTTCAAATCCCGGAGTCG
>DATBWK010000269.1:0-13818 GCA_036514835.1 Bellilinea sp. | reverse complement strand
TTACCCTCATCCATGGCATCCAACAATTCATTGGCTACCTGGGCATCTGACTCCTGCACCAATACGCGAACTTCACCCAACGGGCCGACTGTCAATCCATAAACCGCCCCAGCGCTTTCGCCGCGGGTGAGCACGTGCAGTCCGGCGGCTTCCAACATCAGGCGAATCATGTCAGCTTCCAATTGACCATTTGCCGAATAAACTTCGACATACTCAGGGCTGCTCATCAATTCCCTCCTCGGGTTCGCTCGGGCTGGAATGTGCCGCTCGGCTTTGCAGCTTGCGGTACAGACGGTCTTGGCGTTTCTTCAACTCCGCCAGTGTATTTTTCTTCAGGTACAACGGCTGAACGGACTGGTCCAGCATTTGAAAAGCTTGCTCTGTCCATTTTAAAGCAGTTTCATAATCTCTCAAGCGGTGCTCGTAGTGCTTGGCAAGTTCAACGCAGGCGGGCAGCTCATCCATATCCGCCGCTTTTTGCCATAAATTGACCGCTTGATCCAATCTGGCTTCTTTACGCGCCAGATCGGCGTAGCGGTACAGGGTTTGTACGAAAAATGGACGCGGCAAGCCTAGCGAAAGGCTGTGCTCGTATAACTGAATGGCCTTTTCGCGCCGACCGGTATCGTCATATAACTTGGCGATGGCGATCAGGTCCAGGCCTTCCGCCGCGAGCCAATCCATGGGACTACTGAGCAAATTGGACTGGTGCAAAAATAACGCCGCCAGTGACAGGATATCCATCCGGTTATGGTAAAACACGCCAGCCATCGGCCGGCTGTCGCCGGTCTTGAGGTAATCAAAGTACATTTCGGGAATCATCCAGCCGGGAATTTCTTCCAGGCTGCGGTTAATCGCCAGCACATCGTGCTCGATGCTGCCAAGCGACCGGCTCGGCAGCCGGTTGCGCCAGATACGCCGCGAAAGCGCCAGCAGATCCACGTGCTGCATGGCCGGGAAAGGTGAACGGAAGGCGCTTAAGGTATGGCGGGCGTTCAAAAGCGGGATATCGAAAGATTTACCGTTATAAGTCACCACAGTTTGGAATGGGGTCAAAATCTCATCGAGTGCAGCCAAAACTGCCGTCTCTTCGGCAGGTTCGCGCAGGAAAAATTGCTGCAGCCGGAATCCGTCCTGCTGCCACCAGCCCAGACCGATCATGAAGGCAAAGGTGCCGGTGCCTCCCGCCAGGCCGCTGGTTTCAGTATCTAAAAAAATAAATTGATTGGCTGGTTTCTCGTGAAGGCCAGGATATCCAGCCCATTCACCCAGAAGGCTGAAATCGACTTTTTGGCTGAAAGGGATGATCCCGTGCTGATAATCCTCGGGATAATGCGCATCAGCCAGAAAAGCCGCGCCAAACGGCGTGGTGTGCTCGTATCCGTCGATCACCTGTTCGACAGGTACGCGCATCGACGACTTCTCGGCCGGCTTGACTTGAGAAGTGCCGATATGAACCCCCAATGACTTGAGTCGGTCGAGCAGTGAATTGTCCATGGGTTACCGGTGATTATACCGGAAGCGCCAATCCGTTCAATAAGCGCAGGATTGCCAGCGTTTCCTGCTTTCCGCCGCCCACATTTTCTCCTGACACACCTACACACGATGGACAGCCATCCTGACAGGTGCAATCCGACACCAGCTCCATGGCGGCTTTCATCAGTTCAGCATGGATGCGGTAGATATTTTCACTCAACCCGATGCCGGCTGGAACCTTATCAAACAGAATTACAACCGGTAAATCCTCCGCGAGGGTGGATTCTGGCAAAAAGTGATGCCCCAGGTCATTGAGGTCGCACATGATGAACAGCGGAGCCAGTTGCCCAAGCACATAAGCCAGGCCTGCCATGCCGCTGCGCATTCGCACCAGCATTTCAGCCTGACGGTGGCAGGTAGGGCATAGAGTTACCAAATTTTCCAGCTGATTGGCCATGATGTATGAAGTGAACTGCCGGAATGGGATTTTATGGTGGACGTGGTGAGCGATGCCGTTCTCCGGACGGCCGCAATTTTGACACACGTACCCATCCCGCAGCCGTGTCATGGCGCGCGCCTGATCCCAGTTGGGACCATATTCATTGGGGTATCCACTCCACAGATGTGCTTCCTCAAGGGCTTTTATAGCCTCTTTGGATAGTGCCAACCAATAGCCGATTGTCCGCAAAGTGGTGGATGGCATGTCCAGCGGTTCGGCGCCCAGGTTTTCGTTGGTATACCAGCGGGTTTTGCGGAAACCGGTCACTTTGGAGGTCACATCCACCTCGCCGAGATGGATCAATCCAGCGGGCACCGAATCCTGGCGGTACAAACTGATCTTATCGATTTGTTCGTCGATCAGCGGTTCGGTAAAGTAATCCGTGTCGACAGGTTTTAATACCGCCTGACCTTCTTCCAGATCCAGTGATTCAACCTTGTAAGCGCCGCCCTGGTGCAAATATATGGCATTTGGGTGCACCATCCAGTGTGCGCTGCCAACATCGACCATGCCAATGGTGGTCAGCAGACCGTCCTCCTCAGTACGCAGGCGAACCACTCCCGCGGCAGTAGTGCGCAGAGATACGTTTTGTGCCGGGTACTGGTCAGCCGTCCAGAAGTAGCGCCCGCCGGAAAGGTGAAGTTCGCCCATTTGCGTAAGCGCATCCATGTACTGAGCAACGACCTCGGGCGGCAGCTTGCCAAAGCCTTCATTCAATCCAAAAGGCAATTCGAAGGCAGCGCAGCGTAAATGCTGCAGCAAAATCAAAGGATTATCTGGGTTGATCAATGCGCGTTCCGGTGAACGGTCCAACAAATATTCCGGGTGGTTGACCAAAAACTGATCGATTGGGTTGGGAGTGGCGACCAACATTCCCACAGCAGGTTCCAGCTTGCGCCCAGCTCGGCCAGACTGCTGCCGGGTGGCTGCGATGGTGCCGGGATAGCCTAAAATGACCACCGCATCCATCGAACCGATGTCCACGCCTAATTCAAGTGCATTAGTGGATGCAACTGCCCGGGCTGAGCCGGTTTTGAGTGCGTTTTCAATCTCGCGGCGGTCTTCAGCCAGGTAACCGCTGCGGTAAGCGTACAGATTTGCCGAAATCTTCGGGTGATTGTCGCGCAGGTAGCGCAAACTGACCTCGGCGGCACGGCGTGTCTGGGCAAATATCAACGTTTGCACCTGGTAGGTCAACAGATCGCCGCTCAGGCGCATACCCTCCGACATGGCACTGCGGCGGATCCCAAGCTCGATATTAACCAACGGCGGGTTGTAGATGATGAAATTGCGCTCGCCATGCGGCGCCCCATCCGTATCGATCACCTGAACGGGTTCTTCCAGCATTTGACCGGCAAATTCCTGCGGATTGGAGATCGTGGCGGAGGTAAAGATGAATTGCGGATGAGCGCCGTAGAATGCACAGATGCGCTTGAGCCGCCGCAGCACATTGGCGATGTGGGAGCCAAATACGCCGCGGTACGCGTGAATTTCATCGATCACCACAAAACGCAGGTTGCGCAGGAATTCCACCCAAAGGGTATGGTGCGGCAGGACAGCCATATGCAGCATGTCCGGATTGGACAACAATACCTGGGCGCCTTTGCGGATGGCAGAACGAGCGTGTGAAGGGGTATCGCCGTCATAGATGGCAATTTTTGATTTCAGTTGATCCGGCGCGAGCTGGGCTAACGCCCGCTGCTGATCCTGTGCCAACGCTTTTGTCGGAAATAACAGCAGGGCTGTGACATCCTTGGGGAATTTTTCCAAATTGCTCAAAATGGGCAGCTGGTAGCACAACGATTTGCCGCTGGCGGTGCCGGTTGAAATTACTACATGGTGACCGTCTGTGATCCTCTGATAAGCGGCTGCCTGGTGCGAATACAATTGAGAAATGCCAAGCTTTTGCAGTTGCTCCGTTAGTACTGGCGATAGGCTCGCCGGAATGGGTGCCAAATGCGCGGGCGCAGCCGGTTGAACCACCCATTGCGCCACGCTTTGTTGAATGGTCGGATCCGTGCGCCAGATATTGAGGAGAGCCTGCAGTCGGTTTGGCATATAGAACATTTTTACCCCATCTTTTGACAGCAATCAAGGGAGCGTTTGAATATAATTATGCCGTGGGGATTCCCGGTGACTTATTTCCCTTATTCCATTCTTACGAGGTAAATTAATGAAACCTGCAGGCCGATATCGTTGGTTCGTGCTGGGCGTATTCTTTATCTATATGCTGCTGCATCAAGCGGACAAACTATTGATCGGACCGCTGACCACCCCGATCATGGAACAATTCCAGATCGATGAAGCCAAAATGGGGCTGGTATTCTCGGGCGCCATCTTAGTTGGGGCTATTTTTTACCCGTTATGGGGTTATTTGTTCGACCGCTATTCGCGGGCAAAATTACTTGCTTTGGCTTCCCTTATATGGGGATCCACCACCTGGATCTCTGCCATCGCACGAACCTTCCCGGTATTTCTGGGTTCACGCGCCTCGACTGGCATCGATGACTCGTCCTACCCGGGCATTTACAGTCTGATTTCCGACTATTTCGCGCCTAAAATTCGCGGCAAGGTGTACGGCATTTTACAAATTGCCCAACCCTTAGGGTACATGGCGGGCATGCTGTTGGCGCTTCTGTTCGTCGACAAAATCGGCTGGCAGGGCATCTTCTACATCACTGGATCGCTCGGTATTGTGCTGGCGGCGGTGATTTTCTTTGGCATTAAGGACGTCCCGCGCGGTAAAGCCGAGCCGGAGATGGAAGGCATCGAGCCGACCACTGCCTACAAATTCTCCTGGCAGACCGCAAAGGCAATTTTCAAGAAAAAAAGCCTTTGGTTCCTGTTTGCCCAGGGTTTCACCGGGGTTTTCCCCTGGCAGGTGATCACATTTTGGTTCTTCCGCTACCTCGAAACCGAACGGCATTTTTCAGATAGCCAGGTGATGATCACCATGGTGATTTCTATTTTGTTCCTGGCTGCCGGCTATCCGATCGGCGGCATGCTGGGTGATTTTTTCTTCAAGCGTAATCCGCGCGGACGGTTGATGGTCAGCGCTTTTGGGATCCTTGCCGGAGCGGTCATGATGGCAATTTCGCTGTCCATTCCGGTCGAAAATACAATCCTTTTTACCATTTCGATGGCTTTCACAGCCATATTTATTCCGTTTGCTTCTCCCAATGTGCTTTCGACCATCTATGATGTTACGCTGCCCGAAGTGCGCTCAACGGCTAATTCCATTCAATACTTGATTGAGCAGGGCGGCTCAGCCGTTGCGCCGGCGCTGGCGGGTGCTATTGCGGTGCAGTTTAATCTGCACAGTGCGATTCTCTACATTTCGGTCGGCGCCTGGATTTTATGTTTCCTGTTCATTCTCGGCTCAATTTATTTCCTGCCGAAAGATATTCAAACGCTGCGCGAACAAATGGGCGACCGTGCCAGATTGGAAACAGCACAATCATGATTGGACCGCTTGATGTAATCTTTATCCTGGCAGTGCCAGTTATCGGCTGGTTAGCCGGGGCTTTGCTCAACTATCTGGCAGATGTATTGCCGCAAACCCGAAAATTTTCTCCGGCAACCTGTCATCAATGCGAGGCCAGGCGGACTGCGCTGGATTTTCTGTTCTTGCGGCGTTGCAGCAGCTGCCAGACGCCGCGTACGATGCGCGCCTGGATTGTGATGCTGGCTGCCCTGGCTGGGGTGGTGATCCTGGCGATCATCCCGCCGCCAGCTGTCGGTTTCTGGATTTCACTTGTGATTTTCCTGTATTTGGCCGTGGTTTTCATCATCGATGTTGAACACCGCGCCATCCTGCACGAGGTAAGCATAGTTGGCGTGCTGATTGCCATCCCGTTTGGCCTGTGGCTCAACGGCTGGGAAAAAACTCTGATCGGATTGTTGGTGGGCGGCGGGGTGATGCTGGGGCTGTACTACTTTGGTATCCTGTTCAACCGCTGGATGGCGAAGCGGCGCGGGCAGGAGATCGACGAGGTCGCGTTGGGGTTTGGCGACGTGATCCTCAGTGCCGTCCTCGGCATCATGCTGGGATGGCCGCGCATATTTGTGTGCCTGTTTACGGCCATTTTACTGGGCGGCCTGATCAGCGGCCTCTATATTTTGGTCATGCTGCTGCGCAAACGCTATCAAGCCTTTACCGCCATCCCGTACGCCCCGTTTTTGGTCATCGCGGCTGTGATCTTAATCTATATGGCGTGATTCGGGATCAAACACACACGGGGATAGGTTTTCACCTATCCCCGTGTGTTTAGTCTCAGCTATTTTTATGAACCACGCGGGTGGTTGACAACCGCACCCACGGGAACTTGATCAGCAAATTTGACGAAATTCTTCTCGAAACGCCCAATCAAGTTATTGGCCTGGGCTGCATAAGCAGCTTTGTCGCTCCAGGTTGACTGGGGATCGAGAACTTCATCCGGAACGCCCGGGCAGCTATCTGGAATACATAGGCCAAAAAATTCATCCTCGTGGAAGTGCACGTTGTCCAATTCATGCGTTAATACAGCCGAGATCATCGCACGGGTGTAAGGCAGCTTGAAACGCGACCCGACGCCGTACGGACCGCCGGTCCAGCCAGTGTTGACCAGCCAAACAGAGGCATTATGGCGCGCAATTTGCTCGCCGAGCAAGTTGGCATACACCTGAGGGTAAAGCGGCAAGAACGGCGAGCCAAAGCAGGTGGAAAAAGTGGCTTCCGGTTCCTTGCCAAGCCCGGTCTCAGTGCCCGCCAGTTTGGAGGTGTAGCCGGAAAGAAAGTAATACATGGCCTGGTCAGGTGTCAGCCTGGCTATAGGCGGCATCACGCCAAAGGCGTCTGCGGTCAGGAAAAAGACGTTTTCGGGGTGTCCGGCGTACCCAGACGGTACGTGATTGGGTACGAAATGCAGCGGGTAGGCGCCGCGGGTATTTTCAGTAATGCGGTCCGAGTCGAAATCCACCTGGCGCGTGACCGGATCGTAATCTACATTTTCCAACACTGCTCCGAACCGCCGAGTCGCGGACCAGATAATCGGTTCGTAATCTGGATTGAGGCGGATGGTTTTGGCGTAGCAGCCTCCTTCGAAGTTGAACACGCCTTCGTCACCCCAGCCGTGCTCGTCATCGCCAATCAACTGCCGGTCTGGATCAGAGGAGAGAGTCGTTTTTCCGGTGCCGCTCAAGCCAAAGAACAATGCGGTGTCCCCGCGTACACCAACGTTGGCTGAACAGTGCATTGACAAAACCCCGCGCAACGGCAGGATGTAATTCATGATCGTGAAAATGGATTTTTTGATTTCGCCGGCATATCCGGTGCCGCACACCAGGATCACATGCTTTACAAAATCGACAATGACCGCGGTTTCGCTGTTGGTGCCGTCGACCTCCGGGTCTGCCTTGAAATCCTCCGCCTGGATGACGGTATATTCGGGCACATGAGTAGCTAATTCGGTCGCGGGCAGCCGGATGAAGAGATTCTGT
This sequence comes from Bellilinea sp., assembly GCA_036514835.1. Lineage (GTDB taxonomy): Bacteria > Chloroflexota > Anaerolineae > Anaerolineales > Anaerolineaceae > Bellilinea. Next base: position 6,365 of record DATBWK010000269.1, on the reverse strand, counting down.
GCAAACAGATTATGCCAGGCTTTTTCGGTGATAACGCGTATCGGCAGACTGTAATTGGGATGCGCTCCAACCCGCAAATCCTGAACGAATACGTCGCGTCCCTGGTAATAAGCCAGCAGCTTTTGATACAGCTGGTCGAATTTTTCCGGCGCGATGGGGGTATTGATTTTGCCCCAGCAAATCGGTTTATCGTTCAGTTCCGGGTGTTTAACCACAAATTTATCATTGGGGGAGCGTCCGGTATGCTGACCGGTGCTGGCGATCAACGCGCCGTCGGAGGATAACTCGCCTTCAAAACGGCAGACAGCCTCTTCGACCAGATTGGCAGCGGAATAATTCCAATAAACGTTGGCTAAATTCTTTAGTCCGTGGTTTTCCAGCCCATAGTTACTGGGAGTTCCATGGATTGGCATGCGTCTTCCTCCTGAATCAGGTGAGAATAGAATTAATGGCCCAGAATTTTTGGGAACCAATACCACAACACGTCTGAGGCGGGTTTCCCATGGATGGATGCCGAAGTATCCTGCAGCGCTGCCGGCGGGTAATATCCGCGCGACACGACACCGGTAATCCACGGGCGAGCGATGATGGCATTCATAGCAGCGCTATAGGTATCGACCTGCTCCTGCAAATCAAGTTGAACCTCCGGCAATTCCGGCACCGGCTGGTTGAGCAGATCGAACGGCAGGCAGCGGTCGGTGAGTTGAATGCAGCTGCTGGCTGAACCGTTAGCCGAAGGATATTCAAGCGCCAGAATGATGGGCTTGCCAGTTTGATCGGCAATCGGCAAAATGTCCGTATCCAGCAGCCGGGCAAATGATTCTTCCAACTCTCCCTGGGTGGGTTCCGGCGAACCGGTAAGTGCTGCATTGAACATCACATAAATGACATCCACCTGATTGAGCCATTCGGGCAGGGGAGTGGCATTGTTAGGATACGGCAGCGCCCAGGCGATCGTCCCTGAATAGCGGCTGCGGGCTTCGCTCAAAATGGCTTGCCAAAGCTCAGCCGCATTTTCCGGCACGCCGGAAGGTTCACCATTTGGCAGTAACCCGCCGGGCAGAGCCGGGGTGACGTCCGAACCGCCCAGAATCAACATTCCAGCTTGCGTCTGCTGCGCCAGGTCAGCATGGTGAAGGACAAAAGTTCGGTAACGGTTGAACCAATTCGTCCACCATCCGCCATCAGCGATTGGCTCATTCCATAATCCAGCTGGCAGAACGTCGGTTTGCAGCCGCGGGAATATGGCAGATTTCAATCCCAGTTGTGCAGCAGTCTGGACCGCCGCGGTTGAGTCCATCCACAACTCGTCCCGACCTGCGGTTGGCTCAATCGCCACCGGATTGGTGCGAGTGTAGCTCCAGGTTGGGCTGGTAATGACCCAATTGGCGCCAAGCGATTGAATATTGGTTAAGGCAACAGCTAATTTTGGCTGCCACGATGGATTGAAGTTGGGGCTGAGTTCGATGCCGGCGAAATATTCCTCGCCAACCGGGCTTATTTCCGGGGCGATGATGGTGGTAGACACTGTTGCCGTGGACCAATTTGCCCAGTTGGTCACTACATCCTCCATGGTCTGACCTTCATCCGTAATGATGATCGTTTTGCCCGGCGCGCCGATGGCATGCGTCGACACGTCATCTGCCACACCGCACTGGTCATTGCGGCAGTAGCGGTATTGAAGTTCGCCGAAGAATTCCAGCGGTCCATTCAGCACGAAGACCCATTTGTTGTTACCAAGAGGCCACATGGGAATGGGGGCAGTCCAGCCAAATGGATTGAACTGGATGGAAATCGTATCTTCAGCCGGGGTGTCTGCAGGCACGCTCACCGAGAATGTGATGGGTACCCGTGATCCAGTTTTCCAGCTGTCTATCGTATCTGTCACTATTGTATCGACATCCGGCACAATCAACTGCCGGCTGCGGAAGCCGCCATCCAGGCCATGTTCGGCATTCCAAAAACCGTCCCCCAGCGTGTATTTGTAACGCAGATCCATACCGACTGGCAGCTCGAGGGTGAGAGAGTAGACATCATCAGCCATGGAGGTCATTGCCGGCGCGCGCGAAGCGAGAACGCTAAACCCGCCATCCAGGTCGGCAAATGTGTTTCCGAGAGTATAGCTGGAACCCACCAACCGCAGCGGCAGACCTTTGATCTCGCCAGTAGGAATTTGAGCCACGAAAGTAACCTTTACCAAGGGCGCTTTTTGCACGAAGATCGCCGCCGGAGTGGTGGCACCGTCCGAAACCACCGCGCCTTGTTGGAAGGTATTGAATAACCCGTCCAGACTGATCGCCACCAGATTATGCGTGCCAAGGCTCAAGCCTTCCAACACAAAAGACCCATCCGAAGCGGTATAAGTTTGCGTACCGCCGGCAGTAACAAGCGCCGAGGGAATGGGTGCATTGCTTTCCCTGTCGATGACCTGGCCGGTAATTCGCCCGGATGGTCCGGCATATTGCAGATCCGTCCAGCCAGCGACGATATCCTGCACGCCTGAAGGACCATCAACCTGGAACAGCCGGTAGCGCACCTGCTGACTGCCGGCGGTGTATTCGATGGCGGTAGTGGCACCGGTACGAATGTAGCGGTATTTGACCAGTGATCCAATCGCAATGGGAATATCGATCTTATATTGGAAATCCCCGGCTGGTTCCATGATGTAGCGTTTTGGATTGAGCGCCAGGCTGGTTACTTCATCCAAAATTTCCATCGTGACACTCTCTTCCGGCGTGTTGTCAGGGATGACGACCTGGAAGGTGACCGTCGCAAGCGGTGATTTGGAATCCGGTTCGACGGGTGGTTCAACCGGTGTGTTTTGGCCGGAAAATCCGCCGGCGCAGCCGGCGGCTAAACCCGCGACCACGATCAGTGAAATGAACGTCAAAACAGGGTTGGATGGGCGGTGTGAGATTTTGATGCTCATTGAATTGCCTCTCTGAAAGGTGAAAATGGCAAGAAAAAACCCCCGTTAATGGGTTGGTAACGAGGGTGTGTCTCCGGATGGCGTGGCAATAAATTTTTGGCGAATTTCCTGTTGGCGATTGGCCAGGCTGCCGAGAACTCCATTTACAAACCGCGGGGTACTATCGGCTCCGAAATTCTTGGCTAATTCGATCGCCTCATTGATGGCAACTTTGATCGGGGTGCAATCTGCAACGGCAAATTCCCACAGCGCGATCCGTAATATGTTCCGATCGATGACCGCAACTTGATCCATAGGCCATTCTGGGGCATGCTCGGCAATAAAGTGATCCAGAGTCGTGGAAATTGGCAGGACGCCCATAATGATCTGCTGTGCAAATTCAACCAGGGCGGGATCAAGTTCGTCTTCGACAAGACGTTCTTGAAGCACCAATCCGGGTGGATGATTGGTCAAATCGCATTCATAAAGGACTTGCAAGGCTATACTTCGTGCCTTGGTTCGCGGTTTCATGTTCAATATATGCTTAATAAAGTTCGGTCGTTATGAATCTGCTTCCAGCAGTTGATGATTGTCAATCCTAGCTCTATGCACCAGTCTTGGCTGGGGATGGTTTGTAATCGATGTCTTCCACATGGATATTAACGCGTCCAACTTCCATGCCAACCATCTCAGAAATCGCGCGTGTTACCTGGGCTTGAATGTTGTGACCCACTTCACGCACATTGAGGTCGGGTTTGATAACCACGTATACATCGGCGTAGGCGACATTCCCCTCGACGGATACTTTGATTCCCTCGCTGATATTCTTGTTGAACCAGCGCTCCACCTCGGTGGGGTTGGTTGCCAAACGGCTGACTCCCGGCACGCTCAGTACGGTCAACCGGACAATGGTGACCAATACTTCTGGGGCAATGGTAGTTTTTCCGGGTGGACGAATGGGGTCGGTCATGAAACCTCCAACGAAATCAAAGGACGCGTACTTAGACCCATTATAACCTACAAAACATGTGCCGCCATAGAAAACCCAAAAGCGCCTAAATCGTTACTCGCTGGACGAATTGCAATGTCTGGTCGTATACAAAATTACGCTCCGACCCGAGCAGCAACGTGTGACCGGAGCGTTCCAGCCATATGATTTGTTTTTCGCGGCTGCCGAGCGACTCCAGCACCGTTTCAGCACCCTGCGGATCGATGGTACCGTCCTGTTTTCCCTGGAAAATTAGCGCCGGCTGGCTCACTGAGGTCAACTCCGTCCTCACAAGTTTTTGCAGCTCGTAAAACTGGGCAGCGGCTGGAATCGGCAGCAAATTGTAGCCTTGCCATGGGAGCGTATCTGGCTCGGGCTGCCTGGCATCCTTGGGCAGGTAATACTTGGGCCGAAACTTGATAAAAGGCGCCAGGAGAGGGGCACGCCACTGGCCTGAAACATGGATGGCAGGTGCAAATACAACCACTGCCACAATATCTGGATGCTGCCCAGCCAGATGTAAAGCCAACAAAGCCCCCATTGATTCGCCGCCAACTACGATCTTTGAATAGTCTTTACTCAATTTCTTGTAAGCTCCCTCGGCGGTTTCCAACCAGTCTTCGCAGCGGACCGTGAGCATATCTTCCGGTTGGGTGTTGTGACCCGGCAGCAACGGCGCCATGACGGGGTAACCGAAACGCTGCAGGTATTCAGCCAACGGGCGTACTTCGATGGTGGTGGCGGTAAAACCGTGGAAAAGTAATACCGCGGTCTCACAAGGTTCGTCACTGGCAGTTGGTTGCAGGAAAAAGCTGCGCCCATCAAGTTGCTGATTTTCAAACACAGGTCGGTTCATTTTCACCCCTTGGAGTTGTCAGACAACCTTGTTACGATAAATTGAAATAGGAATGCCCGCCGCAGATATGCAGCGGTTCAAGCGACATTTGACGGTCGTAAGCGGACCGTGCTAATTTTTCATCCCAGCAATTCGGACCGAAGGCAGGGGAGGGGATTCCGCGGCGTTTGATGATCGAATCGCCGGCAAATAGCAGTCTCCGTTCAGCCTGGTAAAACGAGAGGTGTCCGGGGGTGTGTCCGGCTGAGTCCAACACCTGCAGACCGCCCAGAATGGGTAAGGTATCGCCGGGATGGATGATCGTATCCACGATTACCGCGCGTGCAGTGAAGGTCGGCAGGGCAGTCGAGAATAGCAATCGTTCAAAGATATTCCGTGGTTTGAGTTCGCGCGACATGCTGCCGCTTGCCATAGCCTGAGCTTCTGGAGCGCTTGTCGCTGTCCTAAAGTTGTGCGCGGCTTTGAGGTGGTGAACTGCACCGTAATGATCGCCATCGGCATGAGTGATCAGAATCAAATTGAGGTTGGTATTTCCATTCAGACTGGCGAACGCTTTGACCAACGAACTGGTGAACAACGGAAGTCCCGCATCGATCAGCGTGATCTGGCTGCTGTCGACAATGAAATATTGAAATATCGAAAGAATGGAGTGTGCATACACACCAGGTAGGATCTGCTGCATGGACGAATTATAGCTGATGCCATCCCACTCGGTATCGGGAGGAGTGGGGGGCTCCAATACCAGTTTCAATTGGCTGAAACGAAAATCGTTTCGATGATACATTTCCATTTATTCCCGCGGTAAATTATGTGAACTTCTTTTTCATTTTTTAGGAAACAAATAGGGGTAGGGGTAGGAAAATATACGCATTAAAATATTAGGTTTCGATAAGTATTATTATCGAAAGCATAAGATATACGCATGAAATTAGCTTCCAGGTACCCCTGCCGGGTTATTTTTCTCAAAATTAGATGGCATTGATTATCCTGAGGCTTCTGGTACAGATATCCGCAATATTATTTCCAAATACAAGTTGGATATCTCAGGTTATTTGCCCCTGCTGCATTTGTCGGGATTTATCTCCCCCCACCGATCTGACAGCAAATTGTGCATGAATCTGGACATTAACCATTTCGCTTATGTCAAGAGGATTATGAGTCTAAATCCTGCTTCGTGAGCATCCGCATGCCCGCTTTGGTATGTCAGACGTCGAGAGGATGAATATATTAAGCTATACGCAAAATATACCTACCCCGCGATGCTTATCCCGATCAATTTGCCGATTCCAAAGGTTACCGCCGCCGCGATCAGACCAAATATCACCATGCGCAATCCAGAATAAATCACACTGCGGCCGGTGAATAAGGTGATGGCTGCCCCCAGCACGAATAAACCTACTGTGCTCAAGAAGATACTGATAAAAATCGCCTGGGTGCCGCTCCAAAATATAAAAGAAGCGACCGGAATGATCGCGCCAATGGCAAACAAAATGAACGAGGTTATGGCAGCCGTCCAGGCCGAACCGCCTAATTCTTCCGGATCGATCCCGAGTTCCTCTCTGGCCATCACATCAATGGCTGTATCTCGGTTGGAGAGGATTTTCGCTGCCATT